>JADFXS010000158.1:3838-6633 GCA_015233515.1 Deltaproteobacteria bacterium
AAGTCGGCTTTGGAATCAAAACTCCAGCGGCACAACTCCCTGGCTTCTTGACCAGTCAGCCTCCGGGGATTCGGGGAATTCACCGGTATTCTGGTCGGCCCTGAAACTCATTGCGGCAAGCTACGGGGAACGCGTTCGCCGGTATGTGCATGACCAGTGGGCCCTGAATCATAACGCTTACGGCGCTCCGAGGAAAATGAATGCTCCCCAAAACAGAGGATTGGGACGGCCATAGCGTTTGACCGCAATGTTTTTTTCCTTGAGGGCCGCCTGACGCAAGGCCTGAGCTTTAGTGAACCGGCCGGAAGAATAATTTCGGTAAAACTCGGTCATAAGCTCCTTGGTTTCCCGATCAGCCACCGACCACAGGCTAAAGACCAAGCCCTTGACTCCGGCTTGCAGGAAAGCGCGGCGGAGACCATAAACTCCTTCGCCCACCTGGGTTTGCCCAAGTCCGGTTTCACAGGCCGACAGGACAACCAGTTCCGTGTCTCGCAAGGGCCAACCGAGAATTTTTTGAGCCGTCAGAAGACCGTCACTTTTCCCACTATCCCCGGCGGCGGTTTGATTGGCGCCGGCTAGAGCCAATCCCGAACGAAGAAGAGGATTGGCCAAGTTGATAGGTTGGCATCCGGATTTTAAAGCTGCTTCCGCTGTGGTGGTCAGGGCCGACTGATCAGCCGGTGCGGGATAAGGCAGGTCGCTCAGGAAAAAACCGTGAGTGGCGAAGTGGACTATCCGCGGAGTCGCCCCTTGGATCAAGGCTTCTTCTTGAGCGTCGGCTCCCAGGAAAGTCCGTGTATTTTTAGCGCCCAAAATATTTTGAATCGCCTGAATTTCTTCCCTGGTCCCGGGCAGGGGCGAGAAAGTCATGCCGGTCTGGTTCTCCGTGGTCGAGCCTGTCACGGCCATATCGTCCGGTTCCCGTTCGGAAGATCTTATGCCCATACGGGTCAAAGCGGCCTTCCGCGCGGCCGGCGCCAGGTCAAAACTCGGATCTCCGACCAAAATCACCTGGTTTTGGGCGGCCGGCGGCGGCGCTACACTGCCGGGGACTAGGCGCGTCAGGTCGCGACCGGATGTCAGATAGTTGAAAGTATAATCGTCGATAAGAAACCGACCGTTCGGCCCCATCAATATTTCGAAGGGGACTAGGTTCAGGTTCCAATCCGGGGAAATAAAAATTTCCGTCGCCGCCCCCAAGGCCGGTCGCAGGGGGGCAATCACCAAGCTGTAAAGCCGCCCGGAGGACTCTATAGCCGCTTGACCGGAAAGGTCGGACATATCGGTAATTTTTTGCTTGAAGTCGCTGATGGCCAAGTCGATGGCCTCCGCCGGTCCCAGATCGATCAAGGATAGACGGTCCTGGCCGCCGGACGGCAGCACCCAGGCCAGATAATGGGCCGGTTGCCACCGGTCTTTATTGCTTTTAGCCCGATAATTAAGCATATCCACGCGAATAAACTCCAAGAGGACCGATCCGGTCGGAAGGGCGGCGGCCACGGACCGGGTATCGGCCTTGGATGCTCGTCCGCTTTGAGCATAAACCTGACTCAAGCGGCTCAACTGGCTTTCCAATTCTTCAACCCGGGCTTTAAGTTCCGCCAGGCGCGCCAGATAGCTGTCCAGTTCCTCCCGCCCGGGACCGCTGAAAGTCATCTTTGACATTCGGGACCGGACCTGGCCCAGTTCCCGGAATATCCGGAGCGCTTCGGGATTTTGTCCATAAAACAGAGCCTCTTGAAAACGGCGCTGCGCCTCCAGGATTAGACCCTTGCGGTGCAGCCACAGGTCCAACGCGGCTTGACGGACTGCGGTATCATTCCGCAGCGGTCCGGCGGCCAGGCCGACAAAAGCGTACAACTCCAGGCGCTTGGCCACCAAAAATTTAAGTTTCTGCTCTTCGCCCGTGAAGCCCATGACCTGGTCGATGAGTTTCCGGTCAAGGGCTTGAGCCTTATAAAAAGATTCCAAAGCTTTGGGGTAGTTATCTTGAGCGGCGTACAACACCGCCAGATTGTTATAAACGCGAGATAAAAGCGGATATTCCGGCCCCTGGGATTTGATCATGATCGCCAGGGCTTTCAAATATAGCATTTCGGCTTCCTCATAATCTCCCGCCGCCAGGCGATGCCCGGCCAGATTGTTCAAGCTGGCGGCGACATCGGGATGCTGGAGGCCGAAAGCCTTTTCCCGAATAGCCAGGGCTTGGCGATCATCCATTTCAGCCAGATCATGGCGATCGAGGGCGAAGTGAACCAGGGCCAGATTATTGATGGCGATAGCCACATTGGGATGCTCGGCCCCTAAGGTCTTTTCCCAGGTCGCTTTGGCGCGTTGATACAATTCCTCCGCCTTGGGATAATCATGTAAGGTGTCATACAAACCGGCCAGGTTGTTTAAAGCGAGGGCCACCTCCGGGTGGTCCGGTCCCCAGACCTTGAGCCGGATATTTAAAACTCGTTCATAAAGAGGTTGGGCCCTGGCACAATCGCCCAAGCTTTTATAAAGTTCGGCCAGGTTGTTCAAACCATGGGCCGTTTCCGGATGATCCGGACCAAAGACTCTTTCCCAGATATCCACGGCTTGCCGGAAATATGTTTCCGCCAACCCATATTCGGCATTGGCTTCCAAAACCAGAGCCAAATTGTTGAGACTTTGGGCCACATCCGGATGGTCCGGCCCCAGGGCCTTTTTCCTGATGGCCAAGGCGCGTTCATTCAACTCCCTGGCTTTGGAAAAATCGGCCAGATTTTGATAAAACTGGGCCAGGTTGCTGATGGTGACTGCCAATT
>JADFXS010000159.1:0-302 GCA_015233515.1 Deltaproteobacteria bacterium
TGGTTTCCTGCTTGGAAAAAAGGTGGCAAACCACGAGACCGTTTTCGGTTCGATCCAGGCCGGGAATCTTGGCCGCGAGAATGCCTTGGTTCAATAATTCCATGGATAACTGATAGATCGCCTGTTCGGCCTGAGCTGAAAAGCCTGCTTGCAGCATGGATTCGAAGGCAAAATGATCCGTGGCGATATTGAAGGTGGCGATGAAATGAGTTTTCAGATCGGCCAGTTCGTCCGAGTCCGGTCGGCTGACCGAATCAAGCGCCGTGAACATCGGCGGGTTGGCGGCCGGAGCGTTCACTATG
>JADFXS010000159.1:313-6585 GCA_015233515.1 Deltaproteobacteria bacterium
AAACACTTGATGGACTTGTTCCTTTAAACCCATGGTGGCTAAATCGTCCAAGTCCAGAATTGTGGGAGAGGTTCGGCGGGCGGTTTCTCTTTTCTCCTTGGTGCCCACACGATCTTCCACGATCAAGTCGCGATCGGCCTTGACATCCCGATCCGCCACTTCGCCCATCAATAGGGAATCGGGCATGGGAAATGCCAGGAAAACCGTGGCGACGGCCAGGATCAACAGCAGGATCAACCTGAGGACCAAAGGATCGATGGAAACCTCGTTACCATTGGTTTGGTGACGACTACATGATCCTTTTTTCTTGGGCGCCGGACTCATGGGGAACAGCCGGCTTACTTTTTTTTCTTTATCTGGTGTCATCTCAATCCAGGGGCCGATTTTGGGCAGGTGTGGCCGGCACTGTATTGGACGTCGCCCGGTTGTCCCATCGGTCATATGCCTTGATAATTTCTCGCACCAGTCGATGGCGAACCACGTCTCGGGCGGAGAAATAACAAAAGGCAATATCCTCTATATCCGCGAGAACTTCTTTAGCCTCCACTAGACCCGATCTCTTGCCTTCGGGCAGGTCGGTCTGGGTAATATCGCCGGTGATCACGGCTTTGGAGGAAAAACCCAGGCGGGTTAGAAACATTTTCATCTGCTCGCTGGTGGTGTTCTGGGCTTCGTCAAGTATCACAAAAGAATCATTTAAAGTCCGGCCGCGCATAAAAGCCAGGGGGGCGACTTCGATCATGCCTCGCGAAAGGGCTCGGGAAACTTTGTCATAATCCATCATATCGTGCAGGGCATCATAAAGAGGCCGAAGGTAGGGATTGACCTTCTCCGCCAAATCTCCAGGCAGGAAACCCAGTTTTTCGCCTGCCTCCACGGCCGGCCTGGTCAGGATGATCCGGCTGACCGCGCCTGAAGACAAGGTGGCCACGGCCATGGCCATGGCTAGATAGGTTTTGCCCGTGCCGGCCGGACCAATGCCGAAAACAATGTCTCTAGTCCGAATGGCCTCAATATATGCTTTTTGACCAATACTTTTCGGAGTGATGACCCTTTTGTTGGCCGTGACGAAGACGGTGTCCATAAATACGTCACGAAGTCCGACATGCTGTCCGCCGGCCACAATCCGGAGAGCATAATCCACATCCTGGGAATAAATGGAAAATCCTGATTCCAGCAGTTCATACAACTCGGTTAAAACACGACGGGCCAAACCGACATCAACGGGATCACCTTCCAAATTGACGGTGTTGCCTCGGGAATGAATGGAAACATCCAGTTCCTTTTCGATGAGTTTTAAATGGCTGCCATGCTCGCCGAATAAGGTTCTGGCCAGCTGCGCTTCAGGAAAAGTAATGCGGCCGATGGAATCATGATCGGTTTCTTCCAGAGCCTGGTTGCGCCTTAAAGTCACTCCCCTGCCCTTTCACCCAAAATTTGAACCAGCACTTTTCTTTTTCGCGGTCGGTTATCGAAATCCAATAAAACGATCTGTTGCCAAACGCCTAACGCCAAACATCCGTCAATGATCGGAATGGACAATGACGGCCCTAACAGCGCCGCACGGACATGAGAATAACCGTTGCCGTCCCCCCAACGAGAATCGTGGGCGTAATCCATACTTTCCGGAGCTAGTCTTTCAACCGCCCCAAGCAGGTCGTTCAAAACACCGCTTTCATATTCAATGGTCGTGACTGCGGCCGTGGAACCCGGTATGAAAACCGTAAGCGCCCCGTTGGCAACCTGGCTTTGGCCGAGACAATCCTCCACCCGACCGGTCATGTCAATTATGTCCGTTCGCGTGGAGGTAGTGAAGTGCAGCTCGTAACTGTTTATTAACATACTTAACAGAATAATAACACGTCTGGGGACCCGATAGCAAGTTTCGGTCAACCCCCGGATACGACTCATTTATCGAAAGTACTGCGCTGAAAAATCGGGCCGACCCGCAACGAGTCGCGGGGAATCTTAGATATGTAAGGAACGAAAGTATTTTAATTTTTTGCTCGCTAACTCAGCAGCAAGTTACCAGGAAGGCGTTCGCCCGTAAGTTCACCGCCCGAAAGGCGGCCGGCGAAGCATGCCGTAACAATCACCTCGAGGCTTCCGAGCTGACCTGATGATGGTTGCTTTTCCCAGGTCATTATCTCCATGTCTGTTGTCGGGCTTATATAATCACAATCCTTTGGCTTTGGCTTCCGCCCATAAACGATCCATTTCCGGCAGATCCACTTCAGTCAATTCGCGGTTTTCTTTGGATAAAGTCATTTCGATGTATTGAAAGCGTGTCGAAAATCGATCATTGGTTCGGCGCAAGGCATCTTCGGCGTTAATTTTCAGATGCCGCGCCAGATTGGTCGCGGTGAACAAAACATCGCCCAATTCATCCGTTATCTGCTCTTTATCCCCGGTGGCCATGGCCGCCTGGAGTTCGTTTATTTCCCTAGTCAAGGATTCCAGGACTTCGTCGGCTTTCGACCAGTCGAATCCCACTCGACCTACTCTTTCCGTCAGGCGGTGGGCTCGCAGCAGCGCCGGTAAAGCTTGCGGCACTCCGGCCAGAATCGACTTGGACGTTTCCTTTTTCTTGAGTTCATGCCATTGGGCCTTGACTTCTTCCGCGGTGGAAAGTGATCGGCCATCAGCGAAAATATGCGGATGGCGGTTGATCATTTTATCCGCGGCCCGGTCAAGGGCTTGGTCCAGATCGAACTTTCCGGCTTTTTGGTAAAGATGCGCCAGCATGGCCAGCAGAAATAAACAGTCGCCGATTTCATCCTTCACCGCATCCGGGTCTTCAGGTTTCATGTCTTCCTGTTCAATGGCGGTGATCAGTTCGTAAGTTTCTTCAAGTAGATATAAGCGTAAGCTGGTGGGGGTCTGCTTGAGGTCCCAGGGACAACCAGTGTCCGGGTCCAGCAAGCGGCCCACCACCTTTTTGACCCGGTCCAGGGACGGAATAGGCAGATCGGGCATATTTTAGCTTATTGGTTGGTTTTCGCGGGCAAGGTCGATTTCTGCCCACTTGTATCCGAACCAACCGGTTTCGACTGGATGGTCTCCGATTTCGCGCCGCCGCTATCACCGGATAGATCCGGCAATTTAGGTTTCAATGTTTCCGGAAATGCATCTACCTTATTTTCCAAGGATTTCCTCAAGTCAGGAGGGACCATTTCCTTTACGCTGTCAGACAAATTCCGCATATAGGGCCATGAAAGGGAGTCCTTGAAAAACGGGGTATCCGGTCGAATGAAAGACGCGGTGGCCATGAGGACCACGGCAGCCAGAACCAGCCCTTTGCCCAAGCCGATACCGGCGCCTAACAATCCGTTGGCCAGATTGGAAATAGCGATTTTCACCAGGTTGTTAAGAAAGATACCAAGCAGGCTTACTAGAAAGTAAGCCACCAGAAAGACCATCTCAAAGCCCACCGCATGCCGGTAAGCCTGGTTTTGGATGAAGGGTTTCAGGGTGTCACCCGCGGCGGGGTAGTAGGACGAAGCGAGGAAAAAGCCGACCACCAATCCGGCGATGCTGGCCACTTCCACTACAAAACCGCGGAAAATACCGCGTAAAAAGAAAAAGATCAAAACGACTAACAGGGCGATATCCAAACCGTTCATTAATACTCCCCAGCCTATAACTTCATATATTCATAGCATGTTGACCCGGAGGCGTCAAGGATTTTTCATGTATTTCATTGAAATCCTTAGATATAGTCTGTAAAGGCCTATATCTTGGGTCGGGACCGCCCTCCATATCAACCCCTTGATTCGGCTCTTGGTAGTCACATCCGGCCGCGGCTGTCAAATTAAGGTGCGCCGGCATGGCCGGTAGAAACAAACAATCCCGATTTAGTCCTTTGGTTCTTCCCGTTTCGTATGGTCCTTTTCAAGGGCAGTGATCAGTTCGTAAGTCTTTTCCAGTATATATAAGTGTAAGCCGGCGTGGGTCCGCTTGACGTCCCAGGGACGACCGGTATCCAGTTCCGGTAAGCGGCCCACCACCTTTTTGACCCGGTCCAAAGCCCGGATCGGCAAAATCGGGCATATTTCCAACTATTGGTTGGTTTTTGTAGGCCAAGCCGGTTTGCTCTGCCCACTTTGATCCGGACCAACTTGTTTCCACTGGGTGGTCTCCGATTTAGCGCCGCTATTGTTACCAGACAGCTCCGGCAACTTAGGTTTCAATGTTTCCGGCAAGGAGTCCACCGGTTTGGCGCCACCGGTATTAAAAGCATCGAACTTATTTTCCAGGGATATCTTCAGGCCGGGGGGAACCATTTCCTTTACGCCATCGGACAAATTCTTCATATAAGGCCAGGAAAGAGAGTCTTTAAACAACGGGCTGTCCGGTTGGACAAAAACCGTCATGGCCATAAGAACCACGGCCGCCAGAAACAGTCCTTTTCCCAAGGCGATACCGGCGCCGAGTAATCCGTTGGCGACATTGGATATAACGACTTTCACCAACTTATTCAATACAAGACCAAGTAAACTAACCAGAAAGTAGGACAGCAGAAAGACTATCTCAAAGCCCACTACATGCCGGTAAGTCTCGTTTTGAATAAAGGGTTTCAAGGTGACCCCCGCTGCTGAATAGCAGTATGAAGCGAGGATAAATCCAACCACCAACCCGACGATACCGACCATTTCAATCACAAAACCGCGGAAAATACCGCGTAAAAAAAAGAAAATCAAAAGAATTAACAGGGCGATATCCAGACCGTTCATCAAATACTCCCCACCCTATAACTTCTGGCGCTTTTAGCATGTGGACACGGAAGCGTCAAGGATTTTTCATGTATTTTATTGAAATCCTTACCTATAGTTTGCCAAGGTCCATATATTGGGTTGAGATCGCCCCTTATATAAACTCCTTGATTCGGCTTTTGGTGGCTACTTAATTGACCGCGACTGTCTAACCAACAATGCATCGCTCTCCAAATTGTCATCATAGTTAGAGCCATCTCGAAAAGAGCAAATTTACCATTTACAACCGTTACTTCCGGATGACAGCCACTTTTGTTGGATACGAGCACGGCTGAGGTTATATACTATGGTTGCATCGTCTTGTCTACCCATAGGAAGGCCAAGCCGCGGAGATGGAAAAAATAACAGCTTTCCGCCTTTGATTAGGTTATCATCCGCGAAAAGGATTGGAGACCGGCAGTTGGTTTTATTAGATGTAAATGACCTCCACACCGTGTTTCAGACCGAAGAAGGCTTGGTCGGAGCTGTGGACGGTGTGTCCTTCACCTTGGATGACGGCCAGGTTTTAGGCCTGGTCGGGGAATCAGGGTGCGGTAAGAGCGTGACGGCCTTGTCCATCATGAAACTGGTGGCCAGTCCGCCCGGACGTATCTCTTCGGGTCATATTCTGTTTCAAGACAGAGACTTGGTCGGCTTGCCGGAAGAAGAGTTACGGAAGTTGCGCGGCAACCAAATTTCCATGATATTTCAAGAACCCATGACATCCTTGAACCCGGTTTTCACCATTGGTGACCAAATCGGCGAGGTTTTCCGGGTCCATCGAGGCTATTCGAAAACGGCCGCTCTGGATGCCGCCGTAGACATGCTCAAACAGGTGGGTATTCCGGAACCGAAACGGCGAGTGAGCGAGTTTCCCCACCAATTGAGCGGCGGAATGCGGCAACGAGTCATGATTGCCATGGCCTTGGCCTGCCGCCCCAGATTGATGATCGCCGACGAACCGACTACCGCCCTGGATGTGACCATCCAGGCGCAGATTTTAGCGCTGATGAACGACCTACGACGGGAAATCGGCATGGCTATCCTGCTCATCACCCACAATCTCGGAGTGGTGGCTGAAATGGCCGATCACGTGGCGGTGATGTACGCCGGACAGATCGTGGAATCAGCTTCTGTGATGGACTTGTTCAACCGGCCGGCACATCCATACACATTAGGACTGTTACGGAGTCTCCCGCCGGCGCCGACCGATCCGCCTCGCGACAAACTGACGGCCATCGACGGTTTGGTTCCGTCATTGCTCCACCTGCCGTCCGGCTGCCGCTTTCACGACCGATGCCCGGACGTTTTTGACCTATGCTCGCTTAAAGCTCCGGAATTGTACGATTTAGGCGAAGGACGATCGGCGCGCTGTCTTAAATATGAGGTTTAATCTTGTCGTTCCTGGAACTCCAATCTCTAAAAAAATATTATCCGGTCCGAACTTCTTTTTTCGCCGGCGCCGGTAAGACCCTCAAAGCTCTGGATGGAGTGGACCTGACCGTAACCCGCGGGGAATGC
>JADFXS010000160.1:0-4636 GCA_015233515.1 Deltaproteobacteria bacterium
CGAAACCGCGTCGGTTACCAGAGTTACAGCCGATAAATCATTTTGATTATCCTCACCAGGAACGTCTTACTAAGGGATGAATACGGCCTAGGTCAGGAGGAGATTGAAGCTCCCTTCGGCAAGCCGCGGGGATTGCGCTCGCTAGCCTGTTCAGGTGGTTTTTAATCCCGGATGTTTTGGCCGAATGTGAACTGTCAGCGAAGAAAATAAAACACCGACTTTGCAATCCTGTCAAGGAATCGCAAGGAGGGAATCGTGCATAAGAAACTGAATTCCGTACAAATAAGGGTCGGTTCCATTTGCCGAAGAGAATTTGCCAAGGACGTCTACCGCCCCGGAGTCATTTCGCTGTCACGCATCGTCTGGGGATCGCTTGGCGCTGGCATACTGCTGGCCGTCATTGCCATTCTGTCCAAAGCCGTTGGGATAGAAGTGCTCCTTCCGCCTCTGGCCGCCACCTGTTTTATCAATTCAACTTGTGTGTACCTGCGTGTGGCTCGCCCCAAACCGGTCATCGTCGGACATTTTATCTCGTCGATCGGCGGGTTAGCCGGCGTTTGGACAGGAGAATTCCTGGCCGGAGGAACAGGCTTAGCTATCCCGCTCAAACTCGGCTTAGCCTTGCTTTACGCTGCCGTGCTGATGCAGCTTTTTGACGCGGATCATCCCCCGGCCGCGGCCACCGCCGCCATTCCAGCCATTTTGCCGTTGTCCATGCCCGCGTATCTGTTTCCTGTATACATGGCCTGGGGAGCGACCCTCACCGTAATTTTCGCCCTGGCCTGGAACCGGGTCTGGTTCGAATTTCCGGCCCAGGACGACGACCATCGCATAAAACATGCCGGGCTGTTCATGGAAAAACCGCATATATGGGGTACGGCTTTCTGCGTAGTGAGTTTTGTTTTGATGTGCTGCAAACTAGTTACGCCGGCGCTCTATTCGATCGGACTTTGGGGCATGATGTTAGGCGTTCTCATTCTAGGGCTGCACCATTTTGTCGCGGCCCTAGCAGCTGATGAATCTGTAACAAGTTAAAATATCGTGCAAAGCGGTGTCCGCATGTCCATACCCTGGTGCGGGTGGGATATTCACTGAAAGCGGGTATTTTTATATGACTTAAAACCACCACCAAATCACGGACAGGCGCATAAACCCGCCACGGGTACAGATTTTCAAATTAATCGGTCGAAAATCTTCTGATTATTTGGACCAAGTGAGATATTTTTAAGATTATCTGTTTTGGGGGCTGGGATATGTTTTCCGGCCCCTGTTTTTTGTCCGCCCGGCGGTACGGACTAAAAAAAGGCCGGCCCTGATCGGGCCGGCCTGGCGAGGGAAGTATATAATGGTCTGTTCGAACCTTACCTGTCCGGAAAACCGTTTTCCGGACAGGCGGCGATCAAGACCTTAAACAGCCATGATCGCGGTTTTATATCGGGTTGATTAGTGAACTGTTACCTCGATCCGTCGGGGCTTGACCTCTTCGGTCTTGGGAATGGTCACGGTCAAGATACCCTTATCAATGGCGGCTTCAATGTTTCCACCATCAACGTTTTCGGGTAGGACAAAGGTCCTATACACCGCTCCACTTCGTAATTCCCTAACTCGATAATCTCCTTTTTCCTCGCTTTTCTCCTCACGGTGTTCAGCTTTCAGAATCAAACGATCTCCTTCCACCTCCACCTTGATTTCCTCTTTGGCAAAGCCGGGAACTTCCGCCTTTACCTTGAAGGTTTTTTCATCCTCGACGATGTCCACATTAGCCAGACTCGCCTCTTCCTTGGTCTCGACCTTTTCTAAAAGAGCGGGACCAAAAAACCAACTATACAGATTCCGCTTGGGAATCAACCCCTCCAGGGGATCATATTTAATTAAGCCCAACATGGCTGCATCCTCCTTGTTAACTCGATCTTTCGTTTATAAAGTAAATCTTGCCGAGGCGCTGTCAAGGGGTCGGTCGGTAATCCGGACGGCCGAAGGCTTAAATTCATCCCGATGATAAACCTCCTCAACGCTCATCGGCTTGACTATCGGTAGCACCGATGAAAGCTTCATAAGGACCGCCTTCAACGAAGATTACCTGCTCATCATTCGATTCTTGCTCGCCTAAAAAACAAAACCTTGGGGTTGTTTCAGACCGTCACGCTCCGCTTCACAGCCGCGGTTTCAGTGCCATCTCGAGGAGCAGCGCAAGCCGCGAAGAGAAATCTCTATAAAAGTGCATTTTTATTGAAAATATCGGAAATTTCCCCCCTCGGTCGAAATGATGGTTAGCGCATGTTTCTTTGGGTACCAGCCCGCCGAGGCACGGCGGGTCGGATACTCGAAAGCGGCGAATCATGTCTGTTGAAGGTTGATTGACACCCGATATGCTTTGGGATATTCTGGTAAGAATGAAAACTACGGATACATTAGACGACCTAGACGTTGCCGAGGAAGTTCTTCCAGAATCCGAGCAGGCTACCGGAATTCTCCACGATATACCCGCAACCTACCCTCAGGTCCCCGGAGCGTTTGATCCACTACGCCGATATTTATATGAAATCGGCAAATATGCTCTTCTGACTCGGGAAGAAGAAACCAGTTTGGCCATCCGGTACCAAGAAAAAGGGGATCAGGATGCCGCTTACCGCCTGGTAACCGCCAACCTGCGATTGGTGGTCAAGATCGCCATGGAATTCCAAAACTACTGGATGCGAAATCTCCAGGACCTTATCCAGGAAGGCAATGTCGGTTTGATGCAGGCCTTACGCAAATTCGACCCATACCGAGGGGTCAAATTTTCCTATTATGCTTCCTATTGGATAAAGGCCTACATCTTGAAATTCATTATGGACAACTGGCACCTGGTCCGGGTGGGGACTACCCAGACTCAGCGCAAGCTGTTCTATAACCTTAAAAAGGAAAAGGAGCGCCTGCTATCCGAAGGAATGGAACCCGGTCCCAAGCTGCTGGCCGACCGACTGCAAGTCACCGAACGAGATATTATCGAGATGGACCAAAGGCTGGAAGGCCGCGAAATCAGCTTGGATGCTCCTCTCAGTGATGATACGGATGATTCCCACATGGCTTTCCTCGTTTCCCAGGACGAAGCCCAGGATGACCTGTTGGCGGACGCGGAAATGCGCGAACTCTTGCTTGCCAAACTGGACGAGTTCAGGCAGAGCCTGAGCGAACGGGACCGGATTCTGGTGGAGCGTCGCATCCTCGCGGAACATCCGGCCACGCTGCAGGAAATGGGCGAAACCTTTGGTGTGTCCCGGGAACGGGTCCGACAGCTGGAAGAAAGACTTAAAAAACGCGTTCGGCAATTTTTAACGGAAGAACTCCCTGATCTGGAAGGTCACAATTTTTTGACTCACATGGATCAGCACTCATAAATAACGAAAACATGAATTATAAGGGATCGGCCATGTGGCGGATAAATAGAAACTATTATCGAATTTTTTTTGTAATCGCGATGTTTGCCTTTTCGGCTTGTTCATCACTGGCTCACTCCATGGGCAAGGGTGGCGGCTGGCCGATGGACGGCTATGGCTCCCAGCCTTTAGCCTACTACCATTTTTTACGATCACAGTTGTATCTGTCCGACAAGGATGACAATACCGCTCTGGATCACCTGAAGGCCGCCGTGGAAGCCGACCCTCGTTCGTCTTACCTGGAATCCGAACTGGCCCGTTTATATTTGCGGGATAACAAACTCGGGGATGCCCTGGTTCACGCTCGTCTGGCCGTGGTCAAAAATCCCAATGATGCCCAGGCCAGCTTGCTGGTGGCCAGCTTGCTTACGGCCATGCAACGTAACACCGAGGCTATCGGCGAATATGAATCCTTGCTGGCTAAAAATCCCAACAATGAAGACGCGCTGCTGCTTCTGGGCGCCATGTACGCCGAACTGGGTAAGCTGAATGAATCGGAAAAAGTTTTTCTTCGACTGGTCAAAATCCGTCCTTATTCGCACCTGGCTTATTATTACCTGGGCCGGGTAGCCTTGGAAAAGAAGGACTATGTCCAAGCGGAAGCGGGTCTTAAAAAGGCCGTGGAACTCAATCCCGAATTTACCACGGCCTGGAACGACCTGGCGGTCTTGTATGAGTCGGAGAAAAAGTATGACCTGGCGGAAAAAACCTATCAGCAATTGATCAATATGCGATCCGGCGCCGGCAGCATGGCCAAGGCCAGACTCGGGCGGCTTTATCTCCAGACCAAACGCTCCAAACAGGCTAAAAAGATTTTCGAGGAAAGCGCCAGCCAATCCGCGGCTCCGGATAAGGCCCGTGTGCAGATCGGGCTGATTTACCTCGAACAGAATAAATTTGATGACGCCATTCAAGAGTTTCTGCTGGCCCTGGCGGAAGACCCGAACAACGACCGAGCCAGATATTATCTGGCCGGGACCTATGAAGAAAAAAAGGATTTCGGCCGCGCTATCGAAGAATTCAAAAAGTTGAAATCGGATTCCGACCTGTACGTGGACGGCCGGCTGCACATCGCTTATCTGCTCAATGAGCAAGGCAAGACGGACCAGGCCATCACCTCTACCAAAGAGGCCATTGCCGCCGCCCCTGGTAAGACCACCCTGTATCTTTCCTTAGGTTCCTTATACGAAACCTCGGATAATAACGTCCAGGCCAGA
>JADFXS010000160.1:4689-6545 GCA_015233515.1 Deltaproteobacteria bacterium
CGCTTAGGGGCCATATTGGACAAGATGGGGGACAAGGAAGCCTGCATCAAACAGATGTTGCTGGTGATCTCCTTGGATCCTCAGCACTTCAACGGGCTTAATTACCTGGCCTACACTTGGGCGGAGATGGGAGTGAAGCTGGACGAGGCTTTAACCATGTCTCTGAAAGCCCTGGAGCTCAAACCGGACAGCGGCTTTATCATCGACACCGTGGCTTGGGTCTACTACAAAAAGGGAGATTTTCCCAAGGCGGTCCAATATTTGGAAAAAGCCATCAAATTGGTGGATGACGACCCCACCATCCTGGAACATTTAGGCGACGCCTACGTCAAGACCGGCGCCAAATCCAAAGCTCTGGATGCCTATAGCCAGGCAAAAAAACTATCCAAGGGCAAACCGGACGTTTTAGAGAACAAAATTGAAGAAGTCAAAAAACAGATCAAGTAGCCCCTGGTGGCGCCCGCAATTGACCGTGATCCGCGGATTGGTCGCGATGCTGGCCGTCTGCGGCTTGGTCGCCTGCGCCACCGGTCCGGACAAGGGCTCCCAAGGGGCTCCGACCACCGATGAACTCATAAACCGGATCAGAGCCGAATCGGCAAGTTTAAAGACTTTTGCCGGACGTGGCAGTATCAAAATCAACGACCGGGAACGCCAGCACTATTTCGAGGTCATGGTCGCCGCGGCGCAGCCGGACCGGTTGCGCCTTCAGGCCTTTGACTTTATCGGCCGGCCGATCCTGACCATCATCACCGGCGGCGATCAACTACGTTACCTGGATTACCGGCAAGCCAAATTAGTATATGGTCAGGCCACGCCTGAAAACCTGAGACGAATGCTGCCGGTAGCCATGCAGGTCCCGGAACTGGTGGGGATATTGTCCGGCATTCCGATTGTGCCGGTCCATGAACGAGCCGAGGTTAATCTCGATCGGACCACGGGTCCGGAAACGTGGATATGGTCCCTGTTTTTACCGGGTGGTAAATGGGTGGACCGCTTCCGGCTAACCCGGGCGGACAACCTGATCCGGCAAGTGGACCGCGGACCGGTCGACGGCCAAAGCGTCCTTCGCTTGGAATACGGCAACTTCAAGCCGGTGAGCGAAACCGACGGTCGGCAGACCCCGTACCACGTCAGCGCCGCGGACCTGAAAACCCAAACCGAACTCATCATTGATTATACGGAAGTAAAAATTAATCCTTCTTTACCGGAGGGCTTGTTTACTTTGCCGGCGCCCCCCGGGGTCAAGGTGGAACCCATTCCGGGAGCGGAGGGTGGGACTTAAGCTAGCCGCGGATTGCATGGTCGGCCGGTTAACCAAATGGATGCGTTTTCTGGGGTTTGATACCGTTTTCCTGCCGGATGGTCCCTGGCCGCCGACGGCTGACCGGACCCTGCTGACCAGAAGAACCGATCAGCCTCATCAACGACGCATTTACGGTTGGGATCGGGTCGTGACTTTAACCGCCAACGATGTCCCGGGCCAACTGGATGAAACGGTGCGCGCCTTGGGCCTGACCAGGAGCGATTTCCAGCCCATGACCCGCTGCGGAGTCTGCAACCTGAGCCTGCAAACCGCCGAGCCCCGGACGGTGATCGATCGAGCGCCGTTATATGTCCGGATCATGCAGACCAACTTCCTTAATTGCCCCGGGTGCGGTCGGGTTTACTGGCCCGGAACCCACCATGAACGCATGATGGCCGTCATCGATCGACTCATCCCGTGAAACTATATCCTGAATCCACCGTTAAATCGCGGATAGGGCGCGTAAATCCTAAGCGAAACGCGAAGTTGGACCGGTTTTGGCCCGCAGGCGTATTCACCATACGTCGAGGAGCCAAAATTGGGAAACGAG
>JADFXS010000009.1 GCA_015233515.1 Deltaproteobacteria bacterium
GTTTCCGCCAGTTCACTGATGCCGGGCAGACGTTCGCGGATGATGTCCGGAGCGATCTCAGCCAGGCTCAGGAGCACATGGTCCTTTTTCGGCCCGATGCCCCGACCTTCGCGGATTTCCATGGCAATACCCCGGGACACCACGTCCCGGCTGGCCAAGTCCTTAATCTTAGGGGCATATTTGACCATGAATCGCTCATTGAGCGAATTGAGCAAAAAGCCGCCTTCACCGCGGACGCCCTCGGTGATCAGGTTGCCCACCCCATGGATACCCGTGGGATGGAACTGCTCGAATTCGATGTCTTCTCCCGGTATCCCGGCCCGCATGGTCAAGGCCACTCCGTCGCCGGTGTTGATGTGGGCGTTGGAATTGTTGAAGTACATCCGGGAATATCCACCGGTGGCGAAAAGAACGGTCTTGGCGTGAAAGATGTGAAATTCACCGCTGGTGAGGTTCCAGGCCAGAACTCCGTTGACCGCGCCCTGGTTCATGAGCAGTTCCACGGCCATGAATTCCGAAAAGAAATGGACGCCGTTTTTCAAGCACTGTTCGAACAGGGTGTGGAGCATGGCGTGGCCGGTCCGGTCGGCGGCGGCGCAGGAACGGCAAACCGGTTTTTCTCCGAAATTGGAGGTATGACCGCCGAACATGCGCTGATAGATGCGGCCGTCGTCCAGACGGGAGAACGGCAGGCCCATATGCTCCAGGTCGATCACCACTTCCGGGGCCAGACGGCACATGTATTCGATGGCATCCTGATCGCCCAGCCAGTCCGATCCCTTGACGGTATCATACATGTGCCAATACCAATTATCCGGTTCCACGTTGCCGAGAGAAGCGCCGATTCCGCCCTGGGCGCTGACCGTATGGGAACGGGTGGGAAAGACTTGGGAAATAACCGCGGTCTTGGAGCCCATGGAGGCAAACAAGCCGGCCATCAGACCGGCGCCGCCGGCGCCGACGATGAGGCAGTCGTGTTTATGGGTATGGATAGTCATATTGTTCACCTAGACGGCCATAGGGGCCTTGAGAGAAAAGATAATCACTACGCCCAGCACAAACAAACAGATGGCCGCCACCCAGATGATGCCGGTTATCCAGGTCCGGCAGGTCTGGCAATGAACGTAATCGTCCACTATGAGGCGCAGTCCGGTTACGGCATGATACAGGGCGAAAAACAGGAAACACAAGTCAAAGGCTTTCCAAAACGGGCTGGACAGGCGGGTAATGACGGTCTGGTAGGAAAAAGTGCCGTCTCCCGCGAAATGGAGGATGATAAAATGCACAGCAAAGGCCAGGGCCAGGAAGACGCCGGACACTCGCTGGAACAACCAGTCAAACACTCCGGACCGGCCGGAAACACGATTCAAGCTCATGGCCCCTCCTCTATTTAAACGCCGCGGCCACGATGTGGCCCAGCATAATCAAGCCGCCCAGGACGATAATCGCGGCGATGACAATAAAGGTCGCCGCCAGCCATTTCCGATAGGACTCCTTGTTGGCCATGGGGCCGTAATCCATGAGCACCACCCGCAGGCCGTTGAGGGAGTGATAAACCACCACGCCCAGCAGCCCGATTTCCAATACCTTGAAAAAAGGATTGTTGAAAGCGGCCATGAGCGAGTCAAAAGCCTTGGGACCCCGAGCCAAATTCTGGAGTACATACAAATGCAGCACGATGTAGCCGGCCAAGGCGATGCCGGTCAACCGGTGCAACAACCAGGCGACAAACCCCCAATGCCACCGATAGGGGACCTTGGGTTTGAAAAACCTCATGGACGGCAGCAGGCCTTGCAGCCACCCGGCCAAGCCCTCTTGAGCCAGAACCAATTTTGCTTTAAACATGTCCATTAACGTTTCCCCCGGGCGTACTTTTGTTGCCCTTCTTCATACAAGTCTCGACCGTGTAAATCGTTTATCACCACTACCGGGAAGTTCTCCACGACTAGTCTCCGGACGGCTTCCGGCCCCAAGTCCTCGAAAGCAATGACTTCCGCGGCCTTGATGGCCTGGCCCAGCAGCGCCCCGGCCCCGCCGTCGCCGCCTAGATAGACCGCGCCGTATTTGATCATGGCCGCCTTGACTTCCGGTCCGCGACGACCTTTGCCGATCATGGCCCGCAGGCCTTTGGCCATAAGAGTCGGCGCATAAGGGTCCATGCGGTACGAAGTCGTGGGTCCGGCGGAACCGATGACCCGGCCCGGCGGCGCCGGAGTCGGTCCCACGTAGTAAATGATCTGACCTTCCGGGTCAAAGGGCAGAGGTTCTCCGCGATTGATGGCGTCGATCATTCTTTTGTGGGCCGCGTCCCGGCCGGTGTAAATCACTCCGGAAACCAGGACCTGGTCGCCGGCGTTCAAGATTTCCAGATCCGCTCGAGTCAACGGCGCTTGCAGACGATGGATACTCATAGGATCGCCTCCGCGTGGCGGCTGGCATGGCATTGAACATTGACGGCCAGCGGCAGTGATGCAATGTGGCAGGGCATAATCTTGAGATGAACCCCCAGGCAGGTGTTCCGGCCGCCTAACCCCATGGGACCGATCCCCAGGTCGTTGACCGCTTCCAGGAGCTCTTTTTCCAGAACGGCGGCTTCCGGGTCCGGATTGACCGAGCCTAAAGGCCGGAGAAGAGCTCTCTTGGCCTCCTTGGCCGCCAGTTCATAGCAGCCGCCCATGGCCACTCCTAAAATTATCGGCGGACAAGGGTTCGGCCCGGCCTCATTGACCGTCTGCAGTACCCGGTCCTTGATTCCGGCCCAACCGTCCGCCGGCCGGAGCATGAACAGGCGACTCATGTTTTCGCTGCCGCCGCCCTTGGCTACGGCGAAAATTTTGAGCCGATCCCCGGGGACCACGTCCAGATGAATAATGGCCGGAGTGTTGTCGCCGGTGTTTTTGCGGGTCAAGGGGTGACAGACGCTTTTCCGCAAATACCCCTCGGCGTAGGCCTGACGCATGCCCTCTTCCACCGCCGCGTTCAGGTCCCCGCCAACTACATGCACATCTTGACCCAACTCCAGAAAGACAATGCCCAAGCCGGTGTCTTGACACAAAGGCAGTCCGGTTTCCTTGGCGATGCGAGCGTTTTCCAGCAAGCGGCCGAAGATTTCCCGACCAACCGGGGATTCCTCTTCCGCTTGCCCTTTTTCAAAGGCGGTTAAAACGTCGCACCCCAAATCCACCGCCGCCGTAAGAAAAAGTTTCTTAACGGTTTCGGTGATCTGTGTTGCAGTAATTTCGCGCATATTTTCACCTCGCTAACGTTTATTCATTAGCAAAAACAGGATATTCATGGCAAGTGTTTTCCAATGAAAATCCTACCATCCTAAAACCGACTGTTAAGGAAAAACGGCGCGCAGACTTCCGGAAAGAAAATAATTGCGCCGGTGGCCGCGGGATAGAGTCCGATTTGTCTTGGGACGACAAGACCGCCGAGCACCCATCAATTTAAAATCAAAAATTTTGGACAAAATTTTGGACATCCATTTTTTGATTGACAAATTCCTCTTATTCTTCTAACTTTTGAAGCAACTTATGCACCGAGGCATGACATGACTATAGCGCGCGCAGAAATCGTCATTGAAGGCGTTGAAGGGTTTTACCACTGTATTGCTCGTTGTGTTCGGCGGGCTTTCCTGTGCGGGAAGGATGAATATACCGGCCGATCCTACGAGCATCGCAAGGATTGGGTTCAGTCGCGGCTCATACATCTGGCCGGTTTGTTCGGTATCGAAGTTTGCGCCTATGCAATAATGTCCAATCACCTGCATGTGGTGTTGCGCACCAGGCCGGATCTAGTCGAGTCCTGGCCGGCCGAAGAAACGGTCTGGAGGTGGAGCCGGGTTTTCCCCGGGGGCAAGAAAAAGTCGGAAAGTCCGGATGGCCAATCATCCGAAATAGCGACTTCAATAGCCCTAGCACCGGAAAGACTTTCAGAACTGCGAACGCGTTTGAGTAGTGTAAGCTGGTTCATGCGCTGTCTGAATGAAACCATTGCCAGGGAGGCCAACAAGGAAGACGGCTGCAAGGGACGTTTTTGGGAAGGCCGGTTCAAGTGTCAAGCGCTCCTGGACGAAGCCGCCGTACTAACCTGCATGGCCTACGTGGATCTCAATCCCATTCGCGCGGGATTAGCGGATCGCCCGGAGCATAGTGAATACACCAGCGTTTTAGATCGCATTCAAAGTCGAGAAATGCGTCAAGATTGCTGGCAAGCAAAGGATCCCGCGGCAAATCATCCGGATTTAACTTCAGATTCGCCGGTCGATCGTCAAGCAGCCCTTCTTCCCGACCATTGGCTCTGCCCGCTTGACGATAAAAAGTCGGTTGACACAAGCGGAATACTTCCTCTATCCACCGATCAATATTTGGATTTAGTGGACTGGACCGGTCGTCAAATGCGGCTCGATAAACCCGGGGCCATCCCGGATCGTCTGTCGCCCATTTTAGTCAGGCTTTCGGTTGAACCCAGCCGCTGGGTTGATACCGTGCAAGGGTATGGCCGCCGTTTCCACCGCGTGGCCGGAAGAGCGGCATCGATTTTAGCTTTGGCCAAACGAATCGGCCAACGATGGTTTGGCGGCCTCAACGCCGGGCGCGCGGCCTTTTCGGAAGCCTAAACGCGAATCTTAACCATTTCACTCGCTCATAGCGCCTTTTCCCGCAAGACTTTTCATCGAATATTAAGAAACTCTCGTTCAAACACGCTCCTTTCTCTTCCAACATTGGTGATAAAAGCTCGGCATTTCAATAAAATCCACCCTAACCTGTATTTTCACATAGAATTCATTGTTAAATAGTTTTTGGGTGTCTATTTTTCTTTTTTATTGAAGGTTGACCAGTCAGCCAAGGTGGTGATCGCCAGCGGCTATTCAGCCGACGCTCAGCTCAAGAAGTCCTTGGACGCCGGTGCTGCCGGATATGTAGGCAAACCGTATCAATTGAACGATTTACTGAACAATATCCGAACTGTGCTGGACGGAAAGAAAGACTGACCAAGCATTTCTTCTCGGTCCCATGCCGTTTCCTCGTTTCTCTAATCGCATAGAGATTTTTAGGCGCCAATCGATCAGGGCGAGTCCAATTACCCATCGATCACATCAAAGGATATACTTATCATTTACGTCGGTAACTATAAGAAAATTAAAGTAGTCTTGCCTGAAAAACGCAGGCGGGCGGAACTGTCAAATGGATACGAGCGGGTTTAATGGCGGCAAGTTGGCGTGTGGACCCTTGTTTTTGCCGAATTATATGCCATACTCAAATTATCATTGACCCAAAAAGTGTTTCGACGATGACTGTAAAAAAATCAGAAAATGATTCTGTATACAGTAAGTTGATTGTTTGGAGCACGGGGACCCGGCAGTAGCTTAAAAATAAATCGGATTTGTCCAATTCACGCTGAACCAATATACATCCCGCCACGCTGGTCTCATATCCTTAAAACATAAAACGACTGGAGTAATCACCTTGGCAGACGAACTAATCCTACTGGTAGAAGACGACGAGCTTTACCGCAAAATAATTCGTCGGTATCTTCTGGATCTGAGATACCTCCAGCCTTTGGAAGCCGTCAACGGAAACGAAGCCCTTCACTTGGCCCGAAAAGAGCGGCCGGCTCTCGCATTGGTCGATATTGACCTGCCGGGTGAGATGGATGGCATTGAAGTTGCCTCGCTTATTAGGTCAAGCCTTGGTATACCCGCTGTTTTTGTCACCGCATTGACCGACCCTTCATTGATCGACCGAGCCTGTTCAGCGGAACCCGTTGGATACCTGGTTAAACCAATAAACAAGCTCAGTCTCCATGGCACTATTCAAACCGGGTTGGCAAGACATAAGCTGGAACGACGATTCGAGGAGAGAGAAGTTTTACGAGCAAAGAATGAGGAGGCGTTGATATCTGAGCAGAGAAAACTGAGCAGCCTGCTCAAAGCGTTTCCCTACGGTATTTACATCGTCAACCAAGCCCATGATATCGAATATGTCAGCCCAGTTATCGAAAATGAGTATGGGGCGGTCAATGGACGGAAGTGTTACGCTTATTTCCATGACCGTGACGAGATTTGCCCATGGTGTAAGAACGATGAGGTCTTGGCTGGAAAATCGGTCAGATGGGAGTGGTGGTCCTTCAAGAACGACAAAACGTATGAGCTGTTTGACACCCCTATTTTTAATAATGATGGGACTATTTCCAAACTCGAAATATTCATCGACATCACCGAGCGCAAACGGGCGGAGGAGGCCTTAAGGGAGAGCCGAACAAAGTTGGAGACAGCTTTAGCCAGCACGACCGACGCCGTGTTCATTTCAGACATTGAGGGACGGTTCATCGATTTCAACGACGCCTTTGCGACATTTCACAAATTCAAGAACAAGGACGAGTGCGCCAAGACTCTCGCCGAGTATCGTGAGTTTCTCGATGTGTTCATGGACAACGGAGAATTGGCGCCCCTGGATCAGTGGGCGGTTCCACGAGCCTTGCGAGGTGAAACTGCCACGAACGCCGAGTACACCTTGCGACGCAAAGACACGGGCGAAACTTGGGTCGGGAGCTACAGCTTCGCTCCCATTCGCGATCATGACGGAAAAATCGTCGGGTCAGTGGTAGTAGGACGGGACATAACCGAACATAAACTGGCGGAGGAGGCATTAAAGGAGAGTAAAGAGCGCTTAGAGTTCGTGTTAAAGGGCAGCCAACTGGGATTCTGGGACTGGAACCTCGAGACGAATGAAGTCAAAAGAAACGAGCGTTGGGCGGAGATGCTCGGCTACAAGCTCCAAGAAATTGATTTTACAGTCAAACAATGGATTGATTTTATCCATCCGGATGACCGGTCAATGGCTCATCAATCAATCCAAGATCATCTTGCCAACCGGACTCCGTTGCATAAAGCCGAATACCGGATGCTCACCAAGGATGGACAATATAGGTGGATACTTGATCAAGCTCAGATAGTGAAGCGTGACTACCATGGGCGACCGATTCGGATGAGCGGCACTCATACAGACATTACCGAGCGCAAACAAGCAGAAGATGAAAAAGCCAAGCTCCAAGTGCAATTTATTCAATCACAGAAAATGGAATCAATTGGGACGCTTGCTGGTGGTGTGGCCCATGATTTCAATAATCTTCTCCAAGCTATTACCGGTTATGCTCAAATTATGCTTCTGGACAAAAAAGAAGATGACCCTGATTTTCTGAATCTTAAGGCAATTTTGAATGCCGGCGGAAGAGCGGCGCAACTAGTCCAACAACTTCTCCTTTTCAGCCGTAAAGTGGAGACACAAAAGAAGCCGGTCGATCTTAATCATGAATTAGAACAGGCACGTAAAATTCTGGAAAGAACTATTCCCAAGATGATTGGTATCCAACTCAATCTCGGCGATCAACCTTGGACCATCAATGCGGACCCGGTCCAAATTGAACAAGTACTTTTAAACCTCGGGACAAATGCCGCTGACGCCATGCCGGATGGTGGTTTACTCGTCATTGAGACGGAGAACATTAAACTGGGAGAAGATTACTCCCATAACCACCTCGGCGCGGCTCCCGGTAATTATGTCCTTCTGACCGTCTCGGATACGGGGTCCGGCATGGACCAAGAAACCCAGGAAAAAATATTTGAGCCCTTTTTCACCACCAAAGAACTCGGTAAGGGAACCGGACTTGGGTTGGCTTCAGTGTATGGAATCGTCAAAGCTCACGGCGGTTACATTATGTGCTACTCCGAGGTCGGCCAAGGGACTACGTTCAAGATTTACTTGCCCGCCATCGAACAACAAGAATCGACAGCAGATAATTCAGCAGTTGGACAACTACCTCCAGGCGGAACAGAAACCATCCTGTTAGCGGACGATGAGGCGTCAATCAGAGGTTTTGCCTCCACGGCTCTCCAGCGTTTCGGCTACACGGTAATCACCGCCACGAGTGGCGAGGAGGCGCTGGAGGCCTCCATCGCTCAAAAGGAAAAGATTGATCTCGTCATTCTTGACATTGGAATGCCGGGCATGGGCGGCCATAAGTGCTTACAAGAACTCTTGAAGATCGACCGGTCAGTCAAGGTTGTCATTGCCAGCGGTTATTCAGCCGACGCCCATGTTAAGAAATCATTGGACGCGGGTGCTATTGGGTATGTCGGCAAGCCTTATCAACTGAACGATCTGCTAAACAAGGTCCGGGCTGTGTTGGATGGGAAGGATTAAGCTGGGCCGATCCTCGCATTTTGGTCATTGCCTCCATTACCGATGTAACGGACCTACCGGCAGTTTGGAATCAGCAGCCACCTCACGGTCTCCAGTAAAATCAGTAGTCTCTGGTGATTACCCCTATAACCCATCAGCACGCGAACATCGGCAAATTAAGGCAGTTTTGCCGGCAAAATGCAGGCAGATGGGAATGAAGGACTTGAAGGCTGGGGAAAAGACGGGTTTTATGGGGGCGAGTCGGCGCCTAACGTCTTGATTTTTCAAAATTGTATGCCATACTCAGGCTGTAATGGATTCTATTTTTCTCCCACACACTAATAAACCTTTCCACGGTAAGGTGGACCTATGATCAACATCGACAGAATGCTGGACCAAACCGTTCGCCCAGGACACACGAGTTTTCCACTAAAGAGGAAAACCCATGGATAAGGTAAAAAGCAATAACGGTAGCTTACCATCCAGAGCCAACCGATTATACGCTAAGCCAATTTTTATTTTTGCTGTTGTGGTATCATGATAGTTTGGACATGATAGTTTGGACATGATAGTTTGGACACCCAATTTTCAATTAACGAGAGAAAGAGTCGGACAGCCGGGATAGCCAATCATCCGAGATAACGGCGGCAATCGGTCATGGATACATCCGACTGGAGGAGTCAGTGAAGCACATCAAAAACGTGGCAGTTCTTGGAGCGGGCGCAATGGGTGCATTTTACGCATCCAAGTTTTTCGATGCGTCTGTGTTCTCAACAGTATTAGTTGCTCGGGGTCACCGGTATGATCTACTAAAAGCAGAAGGTTTGGTAATAAACGGACAACACTATTCAATTCCGGTTGTTCACCCTGATGAGGGCGGTCCGCCCGCTGATCTGATCATCGTGGCTCTCAAAAATCACCACCTTCCAGACGCGGTGCATGATTTGAAAAACCTGGTCGGCGACCAAACAATTATTATATCTGTAATGAATGGGCTTGACAGTGAAGAATACCTCGGCTCCGTCTATGGCATGGACAAGTTGTTCTATGCCATCGCTGTGGGAATCGACGCCGTTCGTCAGGGAAACTCGGTAACTTATACCACTCCTGGCAAAATCTATTTTGGTGAGGCTGATAATTCGGTTCCGAGTAAACGCGCCCAGGGCCTCCGAGAAGCTTTTGATCGAGCGGGAATCGTGTCTGAAATACCTACCGATATGATACGTTTGCTGTGGTGGAAATTCATGATTAACGTGGGGATCAACCAGGCGTCGGCAGTGATGCGGGTACCCTATGGCGTCTTTCAATCCTCGTCGGACGCTCAGGCATTAATGAAGACGCTGATGCGCGAGGTCCTGGTTCTGGCCCAACAGGTGGGAGTCAACATTGGGGAACAGGATATCAATGAGTGGTCCGCCGTTCTCAAAACTCTATCTCCCAAGGGAAAAACCTCAATGTTACAGGATATTGAGGCAGGACGCCAAACGGAGGTCGAGACTTTTGCCGGAAAGATGGTAGATCTAGGCAAATTATATGGCATTCCCACACCGGCCAACCAAGTTGTACTAAACATTATTCACGTGTTGGAGCAATTTAGCGCCGCATAACGATACCGGCCGCCGCCCGCCACCGACCTAAGTTCCAAGCGTATGTCCGGATACTCGCCGGCAAAGTAATGCAAGGCCTACGGCGCGATGCCTTCCCAGGCGGTGATCTCGATATAACCCAGTTTCAGAAGGCCGGCCTCCCCGTCGGCAA
Source organism: Deltaproteobacteria bacterium (assembly GCA_015233515.1). The sequence continues at coordinate 9,945 of JADFXS010000009.1, forward strand.
CTCTCCGCGCCCGCTCCCCGGCCGTGGCCGGAAGCTCCATCAGGCGGGATACTTCAGCCCGATAGCCGTGGCCTGCCGCAGTCCGCGGCCGTCGTTCGAAGAGGGCCACACCGAGTTCTCTCTCCAGATCCTGCGACTGCCGGGAAACCGCCGGTTGGGTTAGTCGACTCTCGACATCTTGTTTTTCTCCATTTTCATGCCATACTCAACATATGATGGAGTTTTTTACCCGTTTCTTTAGATCCGATCAACCTTCCCATCAGAGAGCCGATCAATGAACGATACATACAAGGCCGTTGAAAATTCTTTTTTAGCAAGAACAAAAATCGTTGACGAAGATGTCCTGAATTACCGATCTGTCGACCCCGCCGAACTACGCCGTATGGCCGAAGAAATCGCCCGGCAAGAAGCCGCCTATTCGCCGGATAACCTTGAGGCCCTGTCGCCTGAAGAGGTCCGACGGCTGGTCCATGAGCTGCGGGTGAATCAGATCGAGCTGGAGATGCGGAACGAGGAACTGCGTTTTTATAGTGAAATCATGACGTATATAGCTGAAGCCGTTTATTTTATCAGAATGGAAGACGGGGTTATTGTTTACGCCAATTCAGTATTTGAAAAAATGTTTGGCTATGAACCAGGCGAAATGATCGGCAAGCATGTTTCAATTGTCAATGCGCCCACGGAGAAATCGCCGGAAGAGACCGCCAAGGAAATAATGAGGGCTATTAACGAAAAAGGTTTCTGGCAGGGAGAAGTCAGCAATATCCGGAAAGATGGAACGCTTTTTTGGTGTCATGCCAGTGTCAAGCGTTTCGACCATTCAAGATACGGGAGAGTTATTCTATCAATTCATACGGATATCACCGCGCGGAAGCAGACGGAGGAAGCGCTGCGGGAGAGCGAGAAGCTCTATCGTTCCTTGTTCGAACACATGCTGAACGGTTTTGCTTATTGCCGGATGTTGTTCGAGGACGGAAAACCTCAGGACTTCACATACCTAGCTGTCAATAATGCCTTTGAATCGCAGACCGGATTGAAGGATGTCGTCGGCAAAAGGGTTACCGAGGTTATTCCAGGCATCCGGGAGGCTGATCCGTGGCTTCTCGATATCTACGGTCGGGTCTCCAGGACCGGCCGACCAGAACGCTTCGAAATGTTTGTCCAATCCTTACAAATGTGGTTCTCGATTTCCGTGTATAGCCCGAAGGATGAACATTTCGTGGCTGTGTTCGACGTTATAACCGAGCGAAAGCTGGCGGAGGAAGCGCTTCGCCAAAGCGAGGAGAGATTTAAATTTGCTATAGAGGGCAGCCAGTTAGGCTATTGGGATTGGAACATCGCCACCGGTGAAGTTCATCGGAACGAGCAATGGGCGAAGATGTTAGGTTATACGCTCCAAGAGATAGATAAAAAAACCGTCGAGCAATGGGCCAATATAATCCATCCGGATGACCGGGAAAAAGCTTGGAAATCCATTCAAAATCACCTTGAAAACCGAACGCGGCTCCACCAATGCGAATATCGGATGTCAGCCAAGGATGGAAATTACAAGTGGATATTGGACCAGGCCATGATTGTCAAGTATGACCCGCAAGGTCGACCGCTAAGGATGAGCGGAACTCATACCGACATTACAATTAGAAAAAACGCCGAAGAGGCTTTAAAGGAATCGGAAAGGCGTTTTCGGGAGTTGCTCGAAAACGTTATGATGGTGGCCGTTATTTTTGATCATCTAGGCAACATTACTTTTTGTAACAACTATTTATTAGAATTGACCGGCTGGGGTCTCGACGAAATCATGGAGCGAAACTGGTTTGATCTTTTTGTTCCCAGCGAGCAAGGGACTAAACAGCTGTTTATCAAAGGCATGGCTGAAAAAGCAGTCCCCGCGCACCATGAGAGCTATATAATTACCAAAAGGGGAGAGAGAAGATTAATTGCTTGGAACAATACAATTCTGAGGGATATTCAAGGAAAAACCTTTGGCAGCGCCGGCATCGGTGAAGATATAACCCTGCGCAAGCAGGCCGAGGAAGAAAAGGAACAGCTTCAAGCCCAACTCCAGCAAGCCCAGAAGATGGAATCCATCGGCATTTTGGCTGGCGGTATCGCCCACGAATTCAACAATCTGCTCCAAGCCATCAGCGGATACACTTCTTTGATTCTTTGGGATAAAAAACCGGAAGATTCGGAATACCCGAATTTAAAAGCCATTGAAAGAGCGGTTGAAAGAGCGGCTAAACTCGTCCAACAACTTCTATTGTTCAGCCGCAAAATTGAAGTCCATCGTTGCCCCGTGGAACTCAATCAACAAGTCGAGCATGCCCGCCGGATGCTGGAACGCACCATTCCCAAGATGATCGACATCGAGGTTTACCCGGGCAGCCGCTTGTGGACCGTCTTGGCCGACCCGGTTCAAATTGAACAAATTTTGTTGAATTTGGGGAGCAACGCCGCCGACGCCATGCCGGACGGCGGCAAGTTGATCATTGAAACGGAAAACATCGTCTTGCGCCGGGAACAAACGACGCACCATCCTGGCGTAGAGTCGGGCAATTACGTTCTCCTGACTGTCTCGGACACCGGACAAGGCATGGACCAGGAAACCGTCCAACACATCTTCGATCCTTTTTTTACCACCAAGGGGATCGGCCAAGGGACCGGCCTGGGTCTGGCGTCGGTTTATGGCATCGTCAAAAGCCACGGAGGTTATATCACCTGCCAAAGCTCACTCGGCCAAGGAACTGCTTTCAAGATATACCTGCCCGTTAGCACCCTAAAAGATATTCCCGCGAACAATAACTCGGAAAGGCAATCACCCCTAACCGCCACTGAGACCATTCTGTTGGCGGACGACGAGGCGGCCATCAGGGATTTTGCCTCCAGAGCGCTCCAGCGTTTCGGCTATAAGGTCATCACCGCCGCCAGCGGCGAGGAAGCATTGGAAACTTTCATGGCTCGGAAAGGCAAGATCGATCTCGTCCTTCTGGACATCGGAATGCCCGGCATGGGCGGCCATCGGTGCCTGCAAGAACTGTTGAAGATCGACCAGGCGGCCAAGGTCGTCATTGCCAGCGGCTATTCAGCTGACGGACGCGTTAAAAAATCGCTGGAAGCCGGTGCCGCCGGCTTCATAGGCAAGCCGTATCAACTGAACGACCTGCTGAGCAAGGTCCGGACTGTGTTGGACGGGGAGGAGTGAGCTTTTGCCGGTGTGAGCCGGAACCTAGGAATATTATAAGGAAGCGAATCGGAGAATAAGGTTCTCTGATTTGCTTAAACCTGGATGGAATTGTCCCGCCGGATCGATCTGGACAAAAATCGATCTGGACAAAATCATTTTCAATGCTTACATACTTAAAAGAACACATTACTGATTTCCAAAAGGAGCATGTCATGAAACTTGCCAAACTGTTGGCCGTAGTGCTGGTGTTATTTTTCGCCAACTCGGCTTTTGCCGGAACCATCCAGATTCCCGAAAAGGGTCCCGTGGTCTCTGTGTCTATTCCTGACTCCTGGCAACCAGAGGTCACGGAAAAAGGGGTCGCGTGCGAGTCCCCCGATAAGGTGGCCACTGTCTTCTTCGAGATAGCGAAATCAGACAAAGATTTGCAAGCGTTGATCGATGAAAATGTCGATTGGCTGGTGAAAGACCAGAAAGTGAAGATCAATGACGCTACGAAGGAGCAAAAAGATGTTGAAATATCAGGCGTCAAATGGCTGCGGATTTCCTGGGACGGCAACCACGCCGAGTGGGGACCCGCGGCGGTAGGTTTCTTATTTGCTCCGGTTGGCGATGGCAGCGCGCTCGTAGTCACCTACTGGATCACGAAAAAGGACTTCGAAAAGCATGATGCCACGTTGACTAAAATCTTCGGCAGCATTAAACCCGTTAAGAAATAGGACGGACTCCTCGTCGTCAGTTACTCCGTTTCACTCTGGTCGGAGTCTCACTGCCTTTTGTTATTGCTCGGCCGTCTGATCGCCGACGGTTGAAGCTTCCCGCCGTAAGTTGCGGGGAGCTTCAATGTGTAAGGAACGAAATCTTTTGGTTATTTGCTCGCCAACCCCTAGCAAGCGACGGGGAATGCGTTCGCTTGCATGTTCAAAGTCAGGAAATGCGTCAAGATGGCGAGCAAAGGCAGGCTCTTGTAGCAAGTCGGCCGGATTTGATTATGGATTCACCGGTCGATAGCCGCGCGGCACTTCTTCCCGGCCATCGGCTCTGCCCGTTTGACGATAAAACTTCGGTTGACACGGGCGGAATTCTTCCTTATCCACCGATCGATATTTGGATTTAGCGGCTTGGACCGGCCGCCAAATGAAGCTCGATAAACCCGGCGCTATTTCGGATCGTCTATTACCCATATTAGTCAGGTTTTTGGTCGAACCCAGCCGCTGGGCGGATACCGTCCAAGAGTATGGTCGCCGTTTCCACCGCGTACCTGGAAAAGCCGCATCAATTTTAAACGCTGTTATAGCGATGCTCGAAAGTTTTTTCGGAATGATGCGGTCAAAATCTTAGCTCATTTGCGAACACTCCAGTCTGTCATTTCGACCGAAGGGATAAATCTCATTGTGATTTGTTAGTGTTGGAGATTTCTCGTCGCAGCCTGTGGCCGCTCCTCGAAATGACAATGATACTTCAAAACGAAGAAACTTTCGAGAACCACTATAAACGAATCGGCCAACAATGGTTTAGCGGCCTCAACGCAGGTCGCTCGGCCGTTGGCAGAATAATGAATGGTTAATTTTGGGTGTCCTTATTTCTTTTTCTTATTTCTCTTTATTTCTCTATAATCAAACTTGTTTGCACTTATAACCACTATATATGATGATTGAAGCGGCGGCGCTTCGCTCAGAGGGGTGGCCGGATTGCCTCGGAACAGGTGGCCGCTTTACGCCGAAATGAGCGGCCGGAACATGCACGGTGTCGACGAAGTAACATATCCACTGCATTGGTCGTAAACTTATCGCTTGCGTATCGGAGGAGAACGTCATGTCCCACATCGTCATAATCGGAGGCAGCGATGCAGGAATTAGCGCTGCCTTGAGAGCCAGAGAGTTGGACCCCGTCACGAAGGTAACCGTCGTTGTGGCGGATCGGTATCCGAATTTCAGTATTTGCGGTCTTCCCTTTTATTTAAGCGGTGAAGTGGATGACTGGCGGACTCTCGCCCACAGGACAACCGTGGATATCGAAAAGAAAGGCATTCGTCTGCTCCTCGATCACACGGCCACGTCCTTCGATCCCGTAAGGAAGGAAGTCTTTCTTGTTGACCGGCAAGAAAATGTGCTGAATCTGAAATACGACCGATTAATTATTGGGACTGGGGCCGATTCGCTCCGGCCACGGTTTGACGGAATCGATCTGCCAGGTGTTTTTCTGTTGCGTTGGATGGATCAGGCTTTTGTCATGCACCATTTCCTGAAAGAGAGGCAACCGTCATCCGCGATTATCGTTGGAGCCGGATACATCGGCATGGAGATGGCGGATGCGTTCACCTATCGGGGGATTGACGTAACGGTGGTTGAATTTGCCGAAACCGTCCTGACCACGGTCGACTCGGAATTTGGCCGTAAAATCCAAGACAAACTTGAAGCTCACAACGTGCGGGTTGCCACCGGGATTGGAGTCGAGCGAATCGACCGATCTGGAAACAAGCTCACGGTTTTTGGTTCCGGTAATTTTTCCGCTGAGGCTGATATGGTGCTTGTAGCCGTCGGGGCGGTTCCCAACAACGCACTTGCCCATTCCGCCGGGATTAAAACCGGAATAAAAGGGGCTATCAAAGTCGATCGTTTTATGCGGACCAGCGCGCCCGATGTTTTTGCAGCTGGAGACTGTGTGGAAACATGGCATAGATTACTGAACAGCTACACCTACATGCCGCTTGGCACGACAGCCCACAAACAGGGCCGAACCGCCGGAGAAAACGCCGTGGGAGGAAGCCGCGAATTTCAGGGCTCTATTGGAACACAGGCGGTAAAGATATTCGACTTGGTTGTCGCCAGAACAGGTTTGCGGGATTTTGAAGCTGTCGATGCCGGGTTTGATCCGATTACGGTCGAGTTTGAGTCATGGGACCATAAAGTTTACTATCCCGGCGCTGAAAAGCTTTTCATCCGTCTCACGGGTGACCGTGCGGAGAAACGGCTGTTAGGAGCACAGATGCTTGGACATAAGCATTCGGAAGTATCGAAGAGAATAGATGTCATCGCCGCGGCTATTTATAACGGCATGCGCATTGATGAGCTAAACGACCTTGATTTGAGCTACACACCGCCTCTTGGCAGCCCTTGGGACCCGATACAAATGAGCGCTCAGGTATGGAATGGAATGCTTTCCACTTGATTCCGATTTTAAAGAATCTTGCGATGCCGGCCATGGATTCCCGAAATGCATAACCTGGTTACCGGAAAGGCATCATGAACATCCTCATAGTCAGTACCAATCAAAACGTTTTCCCCATGCCGGTCATCCCTATTGGGGCCTGCATGGTTGCCGAGGCCGCGGAACGGGCCGGCCATAGGGTCAGCCTGCTCGATCTGATGTTCGAACGCGACCCGGTGCGCTCGATAGCGTCGGCTCTCAGGAAATCAAACCCTGACATCATAGGCCTTTCGGTGCGCAATATCGATAATAACGACATGCGAAAGCCCGCGTTCTATATCCCGGACCTGTTTCCTCTCATACGAGCCATACGCTCGCGGACTGAAGCTCCTATCGTCCTCGGCGGCGCTGCGATCGCGGTCATGCCCGAGGAGATCCTACGTGCCACCGGCATTTCCAGCGCCATAATCGGGGACGGCGAGGTCACGTTTCCGCTGCTCCTTGAACGGCTTTCGCGGGGTGAACCGTTCGATGATCTTTCCGGCGTCGCTTTGCTCATGAACGGTGAGTTCCGGGCCAATCCTCCTGCTTCAATGGGATCATTCAACCACTGCCTGACGCCTGATTATCAGCGATGGATCGACGTACGTTCGTACCGATCTCAGCTATCCACAGCGCCGCTCCAGACCAAGCTCGGTTGTCAATTCCAATGCAGCTATTGCACTTATCGTAAAATTGAAGGACATAAGTATCGTTTATCAGACCCGGAGCAGGTGGCGGCCTCCGCTGTCCGTATGGCGTCATCGGGCTTCCGGGACATCGAGTTTGTCGACAGCGTGTTCAATGCTCCCTACGACCACGCGATGGCTGTTTGCGAGGCGCTCGCACGATCGAAGCCGAGGGCTCGCTTTCAAAGTCTGGAACTCAACCCTCTTTATTTTGACAATGAACTCATTGCCGCCATGGGAAAAGCGGGTTTCGTCGGTATCGGCTTGACCGTGGAAAGCGCCTCCGATGAAGTGCTCCAGGGATTGAGAAAAGGGTTCACGGCTCGCCATGTGCATGCCGCCGCGGAGGTCGTCCGTCGCCATCGTCTGCCTTGCGTCTGGATATTCATGCTCGGCGGACCAGGCGAGACTCCGGAAACAATTCATGAAACGTTACGATTTGCCGGGACCGCCATACGTCCTCGGGATACTGTTTTCTTCAATCTTGGAATACGGATTTACCCCGGGACTGAGCTTGAATCCATAGCCCGACGGCAAGGTGTCCTCACGATTCCCGCGGCGAAGATGCTCGAGCCGGTTTTCTATATATCACCGAAAGTGGATTTCGAATGGATTACACGGCAGGTAAAGAAGGTCATGAACAGCCACATGAATTTTATGAGCGGCGATTCTCTCAACTTCTCGCTCCTTCCGGCAATCCACCGCTTTGGACACCGGCTCGGGCTCAGGCCTCCGCTCTGGCGGCACACGCGCTTCATCCGCCGGGGATTGCGGTTGGCGGGAATGGATGTGTGAAAAACCGATTTATAACCTAATAACCGACAACTTAAACAAAAGTCTCGGCTCACGAAAGGACATGATCTGTTGTCAATAGGGGAAAAAAATGCTCACATCGCCTCATTCGCCGTCGCCCCGGCGCCCTTCATCGCCGACCAGGGGACGGCTGAAGAATTCATGCGGGATCACTACTCAGACAGACTGAATTCCAAGAGTCTGTCGTTCATCCATGCTGTTTTTTCTCATCCGGGCATCAAAAAGAGGCGCTTTGCCATCGAGCATCCCGAAACCCTGGTGGACGAAGAGCCGGATGCCCGCATCGCGCGGTTCACGCATTGGTCCATAAAACTCTCCGCCCTGGCCATTCAGAAGGCGCTGGCGCGAGCTGGGGCGAACGTAAGCGACGTGACCGGCCTGGTCGTGAATACCTGCACCGGCTACCTCTGTCCAGGCATCTCGACTTACCTTATAGAAAAGCTGGGGCTCTCGCGCACAATCAAGGCGTACGACCTCGTCGGCAGCGGCTGCGGCGGCGCAATCCCGAATCTCCAGGTGGCAGAGTCTTTACTCGGAAAAAATGGAGACGGCGTGGTCGTGAGCGCTTCTGTCGAGATATGCAGCGCCACGCTCCAGATGGACAACGATATCAGCCTAATACTCTCGAACGCCCTCTTCGGCGACGGCGCGGCGGCGGCCGTCCTTTCGAATCGACCCGAGGGGTTCGAGATGGTCGCCTCGGCAAGCAGATACGCGCCCGAACAGCGGGATATGATACGATATGTTCATAAAAATGGACAACTTCACAATCAACTTTCATTGGAACTATCTAAGTTTGTCAATAAAGCCGCGGCTTCGGTCGTGGCCGATATTTTAAAATCCCGATCTTTGACCGTGCGCGACATTAAACATTGGGCGGTGCATCCGGGCGGAGAGAAGATCATCAATGCCGTACGGGACGAGATCGGTATACCCGAGGAGCAGCTGGAGCCGACGCGCGCGGTCCTTGCCGAATATGGAAACATGTCGTCACCCACGGTATGGTTCGTGCTCGATGAATTAGCGCAACAAGGCATCGCTCCCGGCGAGTGGTGCGTGATGCTCGCCTACGGCGCCGGTCTCTCGGCGCATGCGTTTCTCTTTCGGAAAAGGTGACCTGGAAAAAGTGAACTCCGGAATTTGGGAAAAAATCAAAAAAATTAACAAGTCAACGATCACTCCTAAAAGGGGCCGGAACCCGTCAAAGTTAAATTTGTATGCCTATAAGGCGTAAGACGCCCAAACGGGAAAAGCGGCCTTTTCGTAAGCCAAAACGCGACTCCCAACCCTTTCAAAGCTCATAACGCCTTTTCCCACAAGATATTTTCATCGAAATATTAGTAAACTCCTGTTCAAGCACAGCCCTTTCTCTTGCCACATGGCCGCCGATAGCTCGTCATCTCGATAAAATCCATTCTAACCTGTATCTTTAGAATAGAATTGGCTGGTGGAATAATATTTGGGTGTCCTAATTATTATACTTTCAAACGAAGAAGCTTTCGAGAACCACTATATGTTTGTTCCTGGAATATCGATTCCATCTGGAAGGTCCATAAATGTATAAGACAAACCAAACCTTGGATCCAGTCATACGGCCCAGGATAATGATTGTCGAGGACGAATTCATATTCGCCTCTTACCTCCAGCATCACCTTGAAGGCTTAGGCTACGAGGTATTCGCTAATGTGACTTCCGCTGAAGAGGCGCTAAGATTACTCGCTGAAAATCAGGCAGACCTCGTCATGATGGATATCCTCCTTCAAGGCAATATGAATGGCATTGAGGCCGCTGAGGTTATCAGGGACGAGTGGGGTGTTCCCATTGTTTTTCTGACCGCCTACGCGGACACGGATATACTTGAGCGCGCTAAACTTACTTACCCCTTCGGCTATCTTCTTAAACCGGTCAATACGCGAGATTTGAAGATAACGGTTGAGATGGCCTTGTATGTGTGGAAATTGGATACGGCCCGGCGGAAAGCAGAGGAAAACCGGAGGTTGAGCGAGGAAAAATTTCGCCACATAATCGAATCCACACCGATGGGCATGCATTTTTACCACCTCGAGTCTGACGGTCGTCTTATTTTTACCGGAGCCAATCCTTCCGCCGACCGCATTATGGGTATCAGATATCAGAACCTGATCGGGAAAACCATTGGGGAGGTTTTTCCTTTTTTGATAAAAATGGACATCCTCGCTATCTGTCGGGAGGTGGCGGCTGGAAGGCTCTGCACCCAATCACTTGAATCTGATTATAATGATTATGGTACTTACAGATACTTTGAAGTTTGGATTTTCCAGACGTCCCATAATAATATCGCGGTTGAATTCACTGAAGTCACGGCTCGAAAAAAAGCGGAAAACGATCTTTTAAAATTAAACAGACAATTGGAGCAGTCTTCCCGAAACTTTAAAAATATGGCCGTCAAGGCTGAGCATGCGACCATGGCCAAGAGTTTATTTTTAGCGAACATGAGCCACGAGATCCGGACTCCGCTTAACGCCATTCTCGGTTTCTCACAATTGATGCGCGACGACCAGGAACTATCCTTCCGGCAGAAAACGCGTATCGAGACAATCAACCGGAATGGGGAACATTTACTGACGCTTCTGAATGATATTCTTGATCTTTCCAAGATCGAATCCGGACATTTGAATCTGGATCCGCTTTGCTTTGATTTGCACTCTCTACTCACCGACCTGGTCTCATTGTTCAGGCCGAGAGCGAATGCCAAACGATTGATCTTTGATGTGGAAGGGATCGACCGCTTAGAGAAATACATTGTATCCGACGCCAAAAAACTGCGTCAGGTACTGCTCAATGTTCTCGTCAATGCCGTGAAGTTCACCAATGCCGGCGGCATCAGATTGCGGGTCTGGTCGGAACCGGCTATTCAAGGAGAAACTGAAACCGTTCTATTGGTGTTTCTGGTGGAGGACACCGGCCCCGGTATTAAAAAGGAAGATTTAGACACAATATTTGAACCGTTTGCTCAGACTTCGTTAGGGCGCACCAAAACTGAAGGAACAGGTTTAGGACTGGCCATCAGCCGACAGTTTGCCAGATTGATGGGCGGTGACCTGACCGTAACCAGTGAGTTCGCTAAAGGCAGCACCTTCCGTCTTGAAACCAAAGCTGAAATCGGGTCGGCCGACCAGATGCCCGAAAACTTTCCCGGCAAGAGTGTCGTGCAACTTGAGAACCACCAGCCTTCTTCCAAAATATTGGTTGTGGAGGATGACGAAGATAATCGACTTCTTGTCGTCCAAGAATTGGAGCGGGTCGGTTTTAAGGTCGAAGAGGCCAAGAACGGTGTGGAGACCTTGGCCAAATTTTTAAACTGGAAACCCCATCTCATTATCATGGATCAACAGATGCCGGTGATGAACGGCGATGAAGCCATAAAAAAAATTCGTCAATATCCGCGCGGGGGGCAAGTCAAGATTATCATGTTGAGCGCCGACGCCACCGATGAAAATAGAAATAAAGCCATAAGGGCCGGAGCTGATGACTTTATGACCAAGCCGGTTAGTCTGACTTTGCTGTTAGAAAAAATCAGAATCTCAATCGGCGTGGAATATATTTACGCCGAACCCGATGGTAAAGAAAAGATTTTATCCGGCTCTTTATTGAGTCTGAATCGGGAGATGCTGGCGGTGCTCCCTCCAGAGCTTAGGCAAGAGATTTATGAATCCGCCATCCGCAGTCGCCATGACCGCTTACTTGAATTGACCCAGAAGGTCGCCGCCATCGACCCGGAAATGAGCAGAGCTCTACGGAGCCTGATCGCGGAATTCGATTATGAAACTTTGTTTCAGTTATTCAGTCTAGGAGAATGACATGACTGCGGAAGTATTTGTCCCCTTGAACATTCCCACCGTCCTTATCGTGGATGATACCCATGCCAACCTGGATATCCTTACCGGGATGCTCGGAGATCGAGGATATGAACCGCGTCCGGTTCCCAGTGGCAAACTAGCGCTTTTGTCCGCCCGAGCTGATCCGCCCGACTTGATCCTGCTTGATATAAGAATGCCGGAGATGGACGGTTTCGAAGTATGCAGGCGCCTGAAAGCCGACGAGACCCTGAAGGATATTCCGGTGATTTTCATTACCGCACTTTCCGATACGGCGGATAAATTAAAAGCTTTTTCCCTAGGCGCGGTGGATTACGTCACCAAGCCGTTTCAGGTCGAGGAGATCGATGCACGGGTTAGGGCCCACCTGAAAATCAGCTTCCTTCAACGCCGGCTCAATAATCAAAACGAACATCTGGAGCTACTGGTGGCCGAACGGACTCGCGAGCTGACTAAAGCTTATGAACGGATGGTGGAACTAGACCGCCTCAAGGATGACTTCCTGCGAATGATCACTCATGAAATACGCACTCCCATGCAGGGAATATTGGGTATTGGCGAACTGATTATCGATCTTTGCCCTGTTTCCGAAAATTGCCGACTATACGCGGGTATGTTCCGTGACAGCAGTTTGCGCCTGCGCAATCTCATTGACGATGCAGCTTTAATTACCGAAACGGATAAGTTGACCATGGATTACAGAGCGGAAGTATCTTTTTCAGAGCTGCTCGACAGTGTAAAGATTTCTCTCCCGGGAATAAAGATCGACATGAATCAACCGGTCTTCCCGGACTCGGTTTTTCTCCAGGGAGATTACCGATTACTGAAAAGGGCTCTGGAAACCGTGATTCAACTGGCGATGACATTCTCCCGCGACAGGCAGAGAGTTAATTTAATGCAGAAAGTCGAAGCGTTAGCTATTCAATTGCATATAGATCTTGATGCCTTGCCGCTTTCCCAAAAGGCGGTCGACAACTTTTTCAAACTAGAATCGTCGGTCAGAGCCTCTTCTCCCGCTCAAGATTTGGGATTGGCTCCCGTTTCGGCGCATCGGATCATCACCGCTTTCGGTGGTGAGTTGCGCCTAGTCAAGGGCGAGTCTGACACCGGACACCTAGAGGCGGTATTTCGCACGGTTACGACCAGGTCGAACATTCTCCAGAAGTAAAGGCTCATCGCACCGGACAAAATCCGGGAGCCCAGCCCCGAGTACCGGCAACGGGTCATCAATCGAAGAAATGCGGGCTTACCGTCATTTCGAAGCGAAACGAGAAATCTCCGTTCTTTTCAAGGAAGATCTTTTGGCATTCGAGATTTCTCTTCGCGGCTTGCGCCGCTCATCGAAATGACACCATACGCTCCGTTGGGCGGCCATATATGGCCATCTGAAACAGCCTTTTCACTCGGTTTACTTTCGGGACCAGCCTCTCTCGGCCTCTTATCCTTCGCGTTATTTACCCATCGCTTCCGGACGATCTGGTTTGGAGCGGCGGGTAAAGTGGTGACAGTTAACCTTTCAAGGGCCAGCTGATAATGAATTCCGTGCCGCCTGCCTGGTTGATTTGTATAGTTCCTTTCAATTGCGTCGTGGCCAACCCCTTGACCAGTTGCATCCCCATGGAGGAGGAATGGAACGTGGCAACCTCGGTTGACAACCCTGAGCCGTTGTCGCCTACACGCACTTCACCCCATTTATTTTCCGTGGTTCGGCAGGCCAGTGATAAGATACCCTTTTGATCGGGGCTAAAAGCATGCTTAAAAGCGTTGGAAATTAATTCCGTCATGATCAAGGAGACTGGAACCGCTTGTTCGATAGTCAATTCCAGTTCTTGCAGATTGAATTGACAATCAACGCTTATCGTCGGGCGATAATAAGAGTCGATCAACATATAAACCAGATCGGCGATATACTTGTCAAAGCTGATGGCCGAGATGTTTGTCGACTGGTAAAGGGATTCGTGGACCAGGGCCATGCTTCTGATCCGATTTTCCGATTCCCTGAGAATTTCAATCAAGGATTGATCCGTGAGTCGGGCTGCTTGCAAACTCAATAAGCTTATAATGACTTGCATGTTGTTCTTCACTCGGTGATGGACCTCCTGGAGCAGGATTTCCTTTTCCCGCAGAGAAGCTAACAATTCTTTTTCGGCCAATTTTTCAGCGGTTATATCCAAGGATGTCCCCGTATATTTCCACGGCCGCCCGGTTTCGTCCTTAATCAATTCCCCCTTGGATCTAATGTAACGCATTTCGCCTTGGGAATGAACGGTGCGATAAATCACTTCGTCGACGCCTTCATTTTGGGAGAACGATGCCAGCATTTTTTCAACTATTTTTTGATCTTCAGGATGGACATGCGCAAAAAAATTGGTCCAGCCGGCCTGAACTTCTCCGGGTTGAAAACCTATATTTCGAAAATGTTGGTCCGACCAGATGCTTTTGTCGTTTTGCAGATTCCACTCCCAACTGCCCAGTCGGGCGATTTGTTCGGCTTTGAAGAGGACTTTCTGGTTTTCCTGTAACATTTCTTGGATTCTTTGCCGCTCTTCGATCTCCAGACGTAAACTGTGATTACTGGCTTCCAGGGCGGCAGTACGATTTTCAACCAATTGTTCCAGTTTATTTTGATACTTGACCAGTTCAGCTTCTACCCGGCGGCGATTATCGATTTCATCGATCAATTTGTCGTTGGTCGTCTTCAGTTCAGCCAAATAGGTGGTTAAAGCTTCCTGCATGACCAAAAATGATTGAGCCAACTCTCCTCGTTCGTCTTTGCTTTTCATAGCTAAATTATTTAGTTGGAAGGTAAGATCCTCTGGAGGGACAAAGTCGTGGCTGATCAAGGCCTTGGTATGCCTGGTCAGAATAGTCAAAGGTTTAATGAAAACCTTGAGGAAAGCCACGGTTGCCAGGCATAAACATAGAAATATCATGATGATGAGCTGGACTTGGCGACCGGCGATAGTTCGGCCTAGGGTTTTAATATCTTCCACCGGCAGTGTATAACAAACATACCAATCAAAGGCTTTGAATCGATCGATTAAAGCGATTTTCTTTTCCTTTATTTCGTTCGAGAGAGGAATGGTCGATTCGTAGGTCAAGGGGACCCCGGAAGAAGCGGCGGCATAGAGTTCCTCGGCCAGACCTTTTTCGGTAAGTTCATTAGCTATATGTATTCTGGATCGTTCTTTCAACAAGGGGTGAATAAGCAAATTCCGGTTGCTGTCAAAAAGGAACAAGTAGCCTGATCGTAACGTTCCGACTTGGGCGAAGGTTTTCTCGAGTTTGGCCAAAATTTCCAGTTTGCGCTTTTCAGCCATCACTTCCAAGTTTTCAATGGGTAAGGACGTAGCTAAAATCCAGGACCATTTAGACAGGTAGGAAAAGCGGGTCAGGTGTTTGGTTGGGCGCCCTGGTTCGGATTGCGGCCAGGAAACCACCAAAAAAACTTCATTTCCCACCTTAAGCATTTCCTTGGCTTTGAACAGGGCGTCCTGGCCTCGCAAATCCTGAAACTCCGACAATCTACGACCGATCATGTCCGCGTTACGGGCATGGATTCCAATTAAATTCAGATTGTAAATAAAAACCGACGCATTTATTTCCGACTCATAGCTATAAAGCCAATTCAGAGTGCGCCTTTTCGCTTCTGTTTCAGATATAAGGCCTTCTTCGGCCTGGCGTTGATAATTTTCGAAAACATTATGTATCATCTGGTCGTAGTGCTTTAAATTTTCCCTCAGTAAATTGACGGCCTCCAATTTGTTCTGGGTGTATCCTTCATATTCGTTGGTGATTATTTCCATGATCAGATTAAGAACATTCCTGGCCTCTTTTTCCTGTTCCTTGCTGATGGCCTCGGTAATGTCGAGATAGGTCAAGTAGGCGATTCCGCCTCCGCTCATGGTGATAATCAGGAAAATCACCAAAACCATTTTCGAATAAACGGTTTTCATTTCCAAACCTGGGGTTTTAATTTAAGGTTTTCGTTGTTGTGGATCTTTGTACTCTTCGATGGTTTTAAGAATCTGATCCGCTCCGCTAAGAATATCCATTGGGAAATCGAAGCCAACCAGAGAAGCCGCGAGAAGATTAACACAAATTACTTGAGGATCTTCCAGAATCTGACTGATGTTCCGAGGTTTAGCTCCGTTAAAAATTTTGGCTATGGTTTGGGCGTAAAATTTTCCGGCATAATCGAAATTGGGTTGAGCCATACTCATCATAGCCCCGTAATGGACTTCGTATAAAGTGCCCATCGTAAAATTAGGAATCTTGTGCTTGAAAAGAGGAGCGAGGAGTCTGGCCATATTCCTTTCGGTCACTCCGCGATGGATAGTGATGTACATAGCATCAATTTTAGGGGCCAGTTCCTGGTGGCAGTCGACTACCGCTTTTTCGGCCGCCGTCAGATCGACGCCGGAAAATGAGGCATGGCACTTTATGATTTCAAAGCCTCTTTCCTTGGCTACCGTCTCGATTTGATCCAATCCGGAATACGACCGGCCTTCAACGGTGTCTTCCAAGACCATACCCATTTTTTTAAACTTGACGATTTCATGGAACAGCCTGACTTGTCGAGCATATCTCGTGGGATCCACCCGAGCGTGAACGTGATCGAAACCCGAATCTTCCGGGCTTTTGATTATACCGGAAGCATAAGCGTTGCTGGTGGAAAGGACAATTGTCGGCACCCCATGATCATTATTGGCCAAGTCCTGCCCAGCCCAGGTACCCATGGCGATCATTAGATCGATATCCTTGACCCGGTTGGCTCGGTTCAGGAAATCAGCTTTATTTTTGCTGCGCTTCTCCTCGTTCCAATCAGCGGACCAATAAGCGTCGGAGACGAATTCAAGGAAATGGTTAGACTGATCCGCGGACAGGCAGTTCCAGATATCTCTGGTCTTGGACGCCTGTTTCAGGCATTCATTATCAGCGTTTTCCAGCCACCCCATTTTAGCCAGGAAAGACAAGGTCGATTTTAAAACAGGAATATAGTCATTATAATTACCGCCCTCTAAGTACCCGATTCTCCATTTTTTACCTTGATGATCGATAGGGGCGGTCCTGAAGTCTCCTTGATCGGAAGCTGAGGCGGTCGCCATCGCCAGCAAAAGAAAGAACATCGGCAGTAAACAAAAAATGGTTGAATGATTGGCGGTTTTTGGTGTCTTCCCAAAAGTGGGAATTAAATCGGGCAACGAAAACCGGAAAAAAAGAATTTTAAATTGAGGAGAAGACACGGAAACCTCCGGTGATCTAAAATGTAGTCGCTTGTATTCGATTATAGAGGTTCGGCGTGAATCGGACAAATCCGCAGCGAAAAAA
Organism: Deltaproteobacteria bacterium; assembly: GCA_015233515.1. The sequence continues at coordinate 27,008 of JADFXS010000009.1, forward strand.
CTTTCGAGAACCACTATAATCAGGTATCTTCCGCAATATATTACCCATTGATAATTCATTGAATCTCGTGGCCGGCCGATTCAAGGCCGACCGGGCCGCGTCCGGAGCCGCTGCGGAATGCATGCCGCCGGGCGTTGTTGCCGGGAGTTACGCGTCTAGATACCCGCAAGTGGTGAATTAGGGGCAAACGAAGGAATTGACAAGCGGTCGCCGGATGTGTTGAATTACCTCTTCGTGATTGACGGAGATGGACTCCGCCCGGGCGCCGCTCGTTTATCGCATATGGTTCCTGGAGTAGCTTAAACCTATATCCAGTTCATACTGACTCAGTACTGCTCGTATATACCGGAAAGGCACGAATTATTATGAAAAAAATTACACGCCGTGAATTTCTCGGCCTTCCGCCCAAGATTCTTGCCACCGCCGCCCTCACCGGAGTTGTTGGAACAATCTCCGCTTGCTCTTCTGATTCTTCTTCTTCCAATAGTAATCCGAGCAGTTCGAACCGTCTGCTCAATCCGAACATATTGCTGCTCATGGTGGATCAAATGCAGACTCCACCGCAAGGGTATGGACCCAACGAGGGCATGGCGCAAGGATTAAAAGAGATATTAGGATTTCAGCCGCTTTCTTCCGATAATTCCTACAGCCGGTTTTTTCCCGGTCTCTTGCGATTGCGGCAAAACGCCGTGGTTTTGCGAAAACACCATATCGCCTCTTCCGCCTGTGTCCCAAGCCGGGCCTGCATCATGACCGGTCAGTATTCAAGTATTACCGGCGTTGACCAGACGGACGGCATGTTGAAATCCGCCAGTGAAGTCACCTTTCTCGACCCCAATGGCACACCGACCATCGGCGATTGGTTTCGCGCCGTGGGTTATTCCACCCACTATTTCGGAAAATGGCACGTCTCTGACGCCGAGCCGCCCGATTATCTCGAGCCTTGGGGGTTTTCCGAATGGGAGAAGTCATATCCCGAGCCTCATGGCGGAAACGCCTACAACCTGGGAGTGTATCGCGATATCGATTTCACTAACAACGTTGTGAACTTTCTGGCTGAAAAGGGAAAGGGCGGCTCCAATACTCCCTGGTTTGCCGTCGGTTCCCTGGTAAATCCCCATGACGACGGCGCTTTGCCTGTAAACTGGCAAGCGCCCGGCAACACCGGCGTTGTTCCTTGGACCAATTATCCGCCACCGACCTCAATTCCCATCCAAGGCCAGAAAAGCCTGCCGAGAACATCCGATGGACTCTCGGTCGACTTGAACCCGGACGGTTTCCCGCAAAACAACTCCGCCTTACCGCCAACCTTTAGCGAGTCTCTCAACGACAAGCCGCGATGTCAGAAAGACTACGCTCTCAAGTACGGGCTCATGCAGAAATCCGTCACCGAGTACACCTTTCAAACCATGGGTTTGAACCTCCAGTCGCCCTATCCCTTTCAACTGCAGGGCCAATACGCGACCGGTTGGTCCCTGGCCTATAACCAGTTCTATGCCTATTGCCATTATCTGATGGATCTGCAACTTCGCAAAATTTTACAAGCCCTTGATAACAGCGGTCTTACGGAAAATACCATCGTCATTTTTCTGTCCGATCACGGTGACATGACCGGCGCCCATGGCGGCATGATTCAGAAATGGCACAACGCTTATGAACAAACGATACGGGTGCCCATGGTTGTTTCTTCCCCTCTGGTGAATGCGAATAAATCGGTAATGCGGGAAATCCTTCAACCCACAAGCTCCATTGACTTGGCCCCGACCTTGTTGGCCCTCGCCGGGTTCAATGAAACACCGGTCCGCGGCCTCATGGAAAACATTCACGGCAAATCAGTGGTCAAAGCGTTTGTGGGCGCCGACCTGTCGTCTCATATAAAGGGTAAAAGCACGGGGGACGTCATCGGCCCGGATGGAAAAGCGCGACCCGGCGTTTTATTCATGACCAATGACTCGATAACCGAACCCGGGGCCAATCCGTCCGGCGCAACCCTGGCAAAATACAACCTGTTTCTGGCCAACGTCAATGCGGCAATCAGTAATGGATCGCCCTTGGCGCCCGGGACGGTCCGGCAGCCCAACCACGTAAGAGCCCTGTGCACCGGCGATTGGAAAATCGTTCGATATGTGGACCCCAAGGCAGTTGAACCGGATGAATGGGAACTCTACTACCTGAAAGCCGATCCTAATGAACAAATAAATCTTGTTGATTTCAAGACCGGCGAGGTGCGCACCGACGTGACCGTGTCCGGTTTGGCCTGGGAAGAACTGCGACTGAAAAACAGGCAATTGAGAAACGATCTGGCCCAGCAGGAAGCTTCCATGCACGGCTGAGCCGGCTAATAGTTTCTGAAAAGGTATTTTATTCGCCATATGGCCGATAAGAAAAAAACCAACCATAAATCTTCGGATCGCAATGGCCCGGCGCCCCATGGTTTTCATCTTATGGCCAAGCCCGCCGGGCCGTCTTGCAATCTCAGTTGCTCATATTGCTTTTATCGAGAGAAAAAAACTTTTTTCCCCGAAAATAAAGCCTTCCGCATGTCCGACGAAGTTCTTGAGGCCTATACCAGAAAATATATTGAATCCCAGCCCGGCCCATCCGTCGTATTCGATTGGCAGGGAGGAGAATCCACCCTGCTGGGAGTCGATTTTTTCCGGCACGCACTGGATTTGCAAAAAAAATACAGCATGGGGAAACAGATTGCCAATACGCTGCAGACCAATGGCACACTTATCGACGAGGCCTGGTGTGTTTTTCTTTCAAAAAACAACTTTTTGGTCGGATTGAGCCTGGACGGCCCCGAAGAGGTTCACGACGCGCACCGCGTGGATAAGGACGGCCAACCAACCTTCGCCAAAGTGTTACATGCCCTGAAGATGTTGCAAAAATTTGGCGTGGAAATAAACGTTCTGGCCGCCGTTAATATCGAAAGCTCACGGCATCCCTTTGAAGTATACGCTTTTTTCAAGCAACACGGGGTGCGGTTCATCCAATTTATCCCCATCGTTGAAAGGGAGATCGATCCCGAAGCGGAAAAATTGGGAATCTCCCTGGCCGCTCCACCGTCTCTCACCCATGAAGAAAAGTCGACTACGGTCACCCCTTGGAGTGTCCAGCCGGAACAATATGGTGAATTCCTCATCCAAGTTTTCAAAGAGTGGATAAAAAATGATGTCGGCCGTACATTTGTGATGAATTTCGAATGGAGTCTGGCCGCCTGGGCCGGGGTCGGGCCGGGGGTCTGCTATATCTCCCCCCGCTGCGGGCGGAACCTGATATTAGAGCATAACGGCAATATTTATTCCTGCGACCATTTCATGTACCCGGCTTACCGCCTTGGAAACATACTGGAGGGCGGGTTGAAAAAAATACTTTTGTCAAAAAAACAGATCGCGTTCGGCGCATCAAAAGAAACCGCCCTTCCTGAATATTGTCGCTATTGCGATGTCCTTTTCGCCTGCCGCGGCGGATGCCCCAAGCATCGCTTCGCCCAATCTCCCGATGGCGCACCCGGCCTAAACTACCTTTGCGCGGGATTTAAAAAATTCCATCACCACGTCAATCCTTCCATGAAACACATGGTGGAGCTTATCAACAGGGACATTCCAGTGCACAAAATCATGGAGGCGGAGTATCCGCCTGAAGCATCCGGGTAAAGACCCGACCACCGCCCTTCCGTTTGAAAGTTTTTAAAAGATATCAATTGTTGAAAGCATGAGGCTCCGCGAGTAACTTAAATCTTAATCGGATTTGTCCGGTTCACTTCGAACCGGTACGGAAAAACAAATGAAAATACGAATCCGGCGAGTTTGTCATTGGCGATAGTTTCGCCTTCTCACCTGCAAGTTCACGCTAAACTAATACAATTTCAGGAGAATGCCTTTATGACTCTGAACAGGTTATTGGGACTGGGCGCCGGCCTGGCGCTTTTGATGGGTCTCAGCCAATTGGTTTTACCCGCCGCCTCATCCTCTGGCGGAGAACGAAAAAAATTTACCAATTCCCTCGGGATGGAGTTCGTGCTGATTCCGGCTGGGAAATTCATGATGGGCAGTCTGCCCAGCGAGACGGATGGAGACACCGATGAAACCCGACATCAGGTGACCATTTCCCGGCCGTTTTACATGCAGACCACGGAGGTGACCCAGGGGCAGTGGCGGGCGTTGATGGGGAACAACCCTTCAAAATTCAAGGACTGTGGTGATGATTGCCCGGTGGAGAGCGTGTCCTTCAACGAAATTCTGGATTTCATCAGTCGCTTGAACGACAAGGAAGGTGGAGCCGAGTATCGTTTGCCCACCGAGGCGGAATGGGAGTACGCCGCCCGGGCCGGGAATACGGGCGCTTATTGTTTTGGCAATGACACCGATAAATTAGATGAGTACGCCTGGTACAGCAATAATTCAGGCGGCCGGACTCATCCAGTCGGGCGGAAACGACCCAACGCCTGGGGCTTATACGATATGCACGGCAATGTGTGGGAGTGGTGCCGGGATAGGTATGGTAATTATCCATCAAAACCGGTAACCGACCCCCAAGGCCCTAGCCGGGGGGCCTTCCGCCAAGATCGCGGCGGGGGTTGGGACAGTTGGGCCTACATCCTCCGTTCGGCCTTCCGTAGCGGCCAAGAAACCGCTACTCGCTATAATTTCCTGGGCTTCCGCTTGGCCAGGACCTCATAATCGCGGGATATGAGGTTGATTGAAGCTCCTCGCGGCAAACCAATGGGAATGCGCCTGGGGGTTCAAAGGTCATCATTGCCGGAAGGCATTGAAATAATGAATGGAAATTCATGAATATGAACCAAGGGTTCAGAGGACGGTTTAAACCCGATCTATTTTTGTCCAATTCACGCTATACTGGTATACAAGGCTTTTAGACTGCTGAAAAACTACGGAGTGCGTCGGAAATGCGCGACCTTTCGACTTGCCTGGTGCTGTTGGTGGACGATGAGGAGTCCAATATCGAAATCCTCGTGAATTCACTTGAAGATACGTTTACCCTCAATGTGGCGATGAACGGCGAAAGCGCCTTGGAATTAGTGGAAGAAAATCTTCCGGACCTGATCCTTCTGGACATCATGATGCCGGGTATCGATGGATTCGAGGTCCTGGAAAGGCTGAAATCCCAGGAAAAAACTCGAGACATCCCCGTCATTTTCTGCACCGCCATGACCGAAGTTGAAGATGAAACCAAAGGCTTTGGCTTGGGGGCGGTCGATTACATCCGCAAGCCTTTCAGTCCGCTCACAATCATTGCCAGGGTCAAAACCCATTTATTGTTGAAACTGGCCCAGGAAGACCTGAAGCGACAAAACGAAATATTGAAAGAAAATCTGATACTACGTGAAAATGTGGAGCGCATCACCCACCACGATCTCAAGACCCCTCTCAATGCCATGATAAATGTGCCGCAAATGCTTATAGATGAAGGCAACCTCACCCCGGATCAGGTTGAACTGCTTAAAATGTTGGAAGTATCGGGTTATCGGATGCTGGAGTTCATCAACGGTTCCCTAGACCTGTATAAAATGGAAACCAAGCAGTACAAACTCAACCCCGTTCCGGTGGATATGTTGAAAATTATCAAACAGATACATAGAGACATCAGAGAAATGGCCAGCCGTAAAAATCTGACGATCTCCATTCTCATCGACGGAACACCGGTATCCAATAGCGACCAATTCATCATCTTCGGAGAAGAACCGCTCTGTTATTCCATGCTGGCCAACCTGATCAAGAACGCAGCCGAGGCTTCTCCCAAGGGAGAAAAGGTGCTCGTTTCCTTGGAGAACGCCGAAAAATCGGTGATTACCATCAATAATAAAGACTTGATACCACCGAGTATTCGCGACCGTTTTTTTGAAAAATACACGACGTTTGGAAAAGAAGGCGGCACCGGCCTGGGAACCTATTCCGCCAAATTGATCGCGGAAACTCTCGGCGGGAAGATTAAAGTCGATAGCTCGGAAGATCTCGGCGTAACCCTAACCATTGTCTTTCCCGGCCGCCGACCCGAAGATTCAGCCGAACCCCTGGATATGGCGCTGTATGTGGAGAAGCTGGAATTGGAAAGAAAGAATGCCGAAGAGGCGCTGGAAACGACCTTCCGTCGCTTTCAGATTATTCTTTCCATCCTTTATAGCGGTATTCTTGTAGTAAATGATGACAACCGGGTCGATTTTGTCAACCAGGCATTCTGCGACCTTTTCGAACTTGACGATTTACCGGAAGATCTACTCGGATTATCCGCGCCGGAAATGATTCAAAAAATCACCAACATTTATCGCTATCCACCCGACGCCCTTGCCCGGATCCAGGAATTGGTGACCAAGAGACAACCTGTCAAAGGCGAAGAAG
>JADFXS010000010.1:0-32375 GCA_015233515.1 Deltaproteobacteria bacterium
CTATTTCGAAACTTTCTATCAATTCAACCAGTTTACTAAGAGGCTGGACTCGGGGCGCATAGTGCACGGCAATTTGCGCGTAAGATGGAACGCTTTTCGCGCCCGCGGAAAATTCTCGAAAAGAAAGTGGACCTAACGGCACGAAATCTTCCCCGATCCATTGTTCTATCTTTTAAAAACAACTGGCGATGGTCATTGAAAAGAGGCGATCGCTTAGGACGCCAAAGCAAGCCTTAGCGGCCATGGAGGTTTCTCATTTCGCTTTCCAATGACAGTTCGCGCTTTTTTTTGCTTAACAACCCGCTGAGGCGTGGCGGGTCAGATACTCGACAGGCAACAGGTAAATGATACTATATAACCACAGAGCAATAATCGTTCCAAAAATTTAAAAACGCGGCCGATATAGGACGAAGACTATCAAGTGTTTAAAATTAATATGTTTTTATATTACAAACGCGATGGCTGGAAGAGGCGGGATGAATCCGGAGCGGGCCAGAAGGCTTCTTTTCCTTGCATTCCTGCCGAGTTTGTCTAAGCCTTGTTGAAAACTCATATATATCATTAAAGAATTATTTTGCAAAAATGCAAAGCCGTTAATGCAATATTGCCTGACTCGAAGGGATCAAGTGTTTCTTGACTTTCCTCCCTAAAGTCGAAGGGTCTATCCCCAGGACACGAGCGGCCCGGTATTTGTTCCCGTGCCGTTTCAAGGCGTTAACGATTATTCTCTTCTCGTGTTCTTCCAGGGCCTGTCTTAGGGAGACCTCGGTTTCCTCCGGCGAATCCGGAAGAGAGGTGAATGGTTCGAGGAGGTTGTGGCGACTGAGGTCGGTCGCCCTGATTTCGTCCCGGGTGCACATAATAATCAGACGTTCGATGATGTTCTGGAGCTCTCGAATGTTACCCGGATAGTGGTAGGCGCAGAGAATGGCGACCATCTCCGGCGAGATGGATTTTTTCAGGTCGTGCTTCCGGTTGAATTCCAATATGAAGCTCCGGATCAAGGCCGGGATGTCTTCTCGTCTCTCTCTTAACGGAGGGATGTGAATGGGCGCGATGTTCAGACGATAATACAAATCCTGACGAAAACGACCTTCCGTAACTCTTTTTCTGAGGTCGCTGTTGGTGGCGGCGATAATGCGCAGGTCGATTTTAATCGGTTCCGTCCCACCCACGGGAATGACCTCTTTATCTTCGAGCAAGGTCAGGAGTTTGACTTGCATGTTAACGGAAAGCTCGCCGATTTCGTCCAGGAAAAGAGTCCCGTGGTGGGCGATCTGGGCCAGCCCCGGCTTTCCGGCCGCATCGGCGCCGGTGAAGGCGCCCTTTCTATACCCGAACAATTCGGATTCCATCAGAGTTTCCGGGATGGCCCCGCAGTTTATCTTGAGGAACCGATGGTTTCTTCTTGGACTCAACTTGTGAATATAATTTGCAAAAAAGCTTTTTCCCGGTCCTGATTCCCCCAAAATCAGCAAAGTGGTGTCGAACCGGGCCAGCGCCCGGGCCGTGGCAAAGGCTTCCCTGGACCCCGGTGAAAGGGCGATGGGGTCCGACCCGGCAGCGTCGCCGTTCAGCCCGCCGGGCGGGGAAATGGCGATTTCGGTGGCGCCGAGATTGGACTGAAGCTGATTTTTCATTAAAGTCAGATAAGTGATATCCCGTTCGTTGGTAACCACAAAATCGATCTGGCCGTTTTCGTCGAAAACGGGTGTTCCGGTGACGATGATCTGTTTCCCGTTTTTCAACTTTTGCATTATGGTCAGAGGCGTTTTTCGTTTGAGCACTTCAAGGGAGACGGACCGGTCTATATAGCCTTCCGCCACTATATCCTGGATATTTTTCCCGATTACGTCCCGGATGATATGCCCGTTGAGGCGTTCCGAGCTTTTGTTCAGTTTGAGAACCAAGCCCGAGCCGTCAGTGATGAAAAGCCCATCGTAGGACGATTCGAAAACCGCGTTGAGCTGACGGTTCATCTTCTTGTAAGCGTCCAATTCCTTGGCCATGTCTTCGAACTCGGAGATTTTCTGGAAGACCGAAACCGCCCCGATGAGCTTTTGGTCCCTCAGAATGGGAGAGATATTGGCCATGATCTCGACATACTGGCCTTTCAGCCGGTATCCGGGGAAAGATTCTCCGGTGGACAGGCATTCCAGCAATATTCCGCCGGTATTGGGCAGGACTTCCAGAATGGGCCTGTCCATGGCCTCCTTAACCGTAATCTGGAAAACCTGTTCGGCGCTCGAATTGAAACAGACAATCCGCCCCTGATCGTTTATGGCCACTACCCCGTTGGAGACGGCGTTGAGCAATCGGTCATAATTAATCCGCCCCCAGCCGGGTTGGATCGGTTCCGGCGATTTTCCTTTTTCGGACATGACGGCCTCCTGAAAAACCCACCCACCCGTGGATGTTCACGATCAAGAAAACCAGGAAAAAAACTATTGCATCTCCCCGCGGTTGGCCGCAGGGAATCTCCGACATGCAAGAAACGGAAGAGTTTAAACTTTTTGCTCGCTAACCCCTTAGCAAGCTGCGGGGAATGTGCTCGTCCGCATGTTCAACGCGGTCGGCGGAATATATGAGAGCCTATAAAAGCCTAAGCGAAAAACATCAATACTCCATTGGCCTCAAAATATATTACTTTGAGCTTAAGTATTCGGCAATTTCCTTTTTCTTATCTTTCACGGCTTTCTCATAGGGCGTCAGGTTGTCTTTTCCTTTGATATCCGTTCTTGCGCCATGCTTAAGTAAAATTTTCACCGCCTCAAGATTATCCGCCCAGACCGCATCGTGGAGAGGCGTGTAACCATTGGAAAGCCCCTGGGCGTTGACATCAAAGCCATGGTCGATCAAAAGCGTGATTATTTCCGTGTTTTTTTGAAACATCGCCGCATGGAGGGCGGTCCCGCCGAAAGAGTCCCGCTCATCGGGATTCACTTTATCTTCCAATATCTTTTTTACCAATTCAATATCTCCATCGTAAGCGGCTTTGTGGAGACTGTCCGAGCAAAATGCGTTGGTCGACAACAAAAAAAACGTCAATAACATGATAAGCGATACGGTATTTTTTATCATAATCGACTCCATTATTTGGCTAGGTTTTAACCCTGATATTGCTGTCATCCAACGCTTAATGTGATAACGGATTAAAAAATTTTTTCAGATCAGCTGTTTTCGCAGATAAACCCGCGAATACCCTTTTTCAATACGGCGTTCGTATTCGGCATAACTGATCTTGGGATAGAGCACCAGGTTCTCGGTCATTTTCTCGTTAGTGTATAAGTAGATTGAGGTGTAGCCCTGGCGTCTGGCCTCTTGTTCGGCGAATTCAATCAGTATCTTTCCCACGCCTTTTCCCTGATATTCAGGGCTGACCGCGACGTTATCCAGGAGCAAACCTTCATCAGTCTTGATCAGAACCAGCGCTCCGACCACCCGACCTTGATGTTCGACCACCGTGACTTGGTGGTCCCGGATGATGTCCGCGTAATTATCAAGCATCGGTCCGGGAGGTTTGCCCATCCGCTCAATGTATAACTTGTATGCGTCAGCCACACAGGCGGTGATGGCCGGCGCGTCACTCGCCCGGGCCGGGCGCACTGAGTATTCAGCGGACATACAGCGTTATTCCTGCTCATCTTTCAGGTGGGCGACATCTTCAGTCCCGGCCTCGGGTATATCCGCGCCGCGCAGAAAAGACTCTACCCTTCGGACTTTGACTTCAGGTTCCAGTTCCGGATCGTTCAGTATGGTCCCTATCCGGGCGTATTCCGCCTGATGTTCGAAATCCATTCCCAGCTCAAAATTCCAGCCGACATAAGCCGCAGCCGCGGTTTCACCGGTCAGGCCATAGGCCAGAGCGCGGTCCAGGCCCTGACAGACCCGGCCCCGGAATTCCTCAGGTTGCAGGCCAAAGGTTTTTTCGGGATAAACTTCCTTCAAATGGTCCATAAGGCGTCCTTCAAAGGCCGAGCGGGCATACTTGGCAAAAATTTCCATCTGTTCCGGTCTGAGGATCAACGCGCCATCCTCGGCCAAAAACGGTTGATCGGAATCAATAGCCGACTGACAAATCAGCGGTTCCGGGGGCACAACATCCGGGTCCAGGGGTAGATCGGAACGGGTGAGCCGGGGATTTTCCCAGGCACACGCGGTCAGTCCGGATAATCCGGCGGATTCAAATATAAAATGCTTGACCGGTCCAAAGAAATGAGCCAGTTCCGCCGCCGTGGAACAGGTAAGGAAAACCGGCAGGACCCGAGGGTCATAATAACGAAAATACATCCGTCTACCGTCCGGCGCCCAGATATGCACCAGAGAACGAAAATGAGCGCCCAATTCTTTCAAATTGCCTGGTGAGACCAGAAACACTCCCCAGGATTGACCAAACCCTTCAGCCAGAAGCCAGTTCATGAATTTCGAACCGGGCTCCAAAGCCACCAGGGTCGGAGTCACATCCACCATCTTTTCCAAGGCTTGACCTTGATAAAGGTTGGCCGCCGGAGGATGAAATTGATGCAGGCCGCTCAGGACTTGCGTGGAGCGAGCCGGGTCCAATATGGCATATAAAAAATTATCAGGGTCCGGCTTGAAACCGGTCAAGAGCGCGGTTAACCGGCCGGCCGGCTCGTTGTGATCCTGCTTGTCCGGAGACTCGGCGCTATCGGAACTTGCGGTTTTTTCTTGTTCTTCACTCATGGGTCATGCCTTTGAGCAGGTAGCGCAGAAAGGAGCGCCGGTCTGGGCGGCCTTTTTAAGAGCGCCGGCTTGGGCCATCTGTTCCGCGGCCGGGGATGGCAATTCCTGGAAAGACGGCTCGGAATAGTCAGGCGTGGTTTTGGTCTTGGGTTTGGCTTCGGCCAGTTTATCCCGTCCACCGGCGCCATCGTCGGCCAGGTCCGGAAGGGTTGGAGTCAGAGGAGATTTCGGAACTTGTATCAGACCGGGCAGGCCGATGCCCGGCGCCCCGCCGCTGTTGATGAGCACCAGATTGCCGGTGATGGTCACGCCCATGGGATCGATCTTGATGAATCCTCCGGCGGCCTTGATGGTCAGTTCAAGCCCTCCGTCTATAACCACCTTGGTTCCGGCCCGCAGATGTATCTCCTGTCCGGCCGAAACCTGGTAATTGGCGGCACAACCGGTCACCGCGTCCCCGGAAATGGTCGTGGACCGGCCACCCTTGATCGCCGTCGAAGATTGGCCCTGGATGGTCAGCGAGGCGTCACCCCCGATCAACTCCAAAGACCGCCCCTGGATAGTCAGGGAAGAATCGCCTTCTATCCTGGTCGCCGCCTGGCCGTTGACAGTGGTATGAACTTCGCCTTCCACGGCTTCAAGCTTATCCTTCTTGACGATAAGGTGACGAGAAGCGCCGGTCCATTCCCGCCGGTCGTTTTCCACTCTTAAATCATAATCTTTTTGCGCGTGAAGAAATACCTGTTCCTGTCCGGCTTGATCCTCGAAGCGTAATTCGTTATAGCCATCACCACTTTTCGAGGAATTCGACTTGATAGTGCTTTTGGTTTTTTCATCCGGCAGGAGGTAAGGCGGCCGGAGGTCACCGTTGTACACGCGGCCGGTGATGATGGGCCGGTCCGGGTCCCCTTCCAGAAAATCCACGATGACTTCCTGGCCGATCCGAGGCAGGGCCATCATGCCGTACCGGCCTCCGGCCCAACCCTGACTGACCCGAATCCAGCAGGAACTGTTTTCATCCCCTTTGCTTTCCCGATCCCAGTGGAACTTGACCTTGACCCGTCCATGTTCGTCGGTGAAAATCTCTTCTTCTTGAGGCCCGACCACCACTGCGGTCTGACAGCCATGAATCACCGGTTTGCGGGTAACCCGCGGGGGGTGATAGATCTGGTTCGAACGCAGACAGGTGAAATGATTGACATACAACGGCGCTTGTTCATCCTGCTCCTCAGCCTCCTGAGCCGCGACTTGAGGCTGATTTATTTCGTGGACAACTCGTAATAGGTTGTACTCGCAATTGAAATCAGATCGCGGGTGACGACTCAAGGTAAACCTGAATCCGGGTATGAACCGACGACAAGCGCTGCTCCCATTGGCCAGCCGCCGGGAGGCCCGGATGGTTTCCACCCTGATCCTGGCCAAGCGGCGCCCCTGATCCAATTCTTCATAATCCCCCGGAAAATCATAGATTTCGAGAGAATTGTTATCACCGGCCATTTCGCTGACTTCCAGGTCCAGGCGGGGGGTCGTGAAGTTGAAGTCCTGCAGGGTCACGGCGCCGGAATCCACCCGCTGACCGGACCGCCATTGACTGATAAATTCCTCATCCTGAAGCAAACCGCTGTATTCCCGAAAAGGAACCGTTGATTGATCCGCAATGGACACATTGGCCACCGAGCTGTCGCCCATGACCAAAACTTCCTTATCCTGTTGATGATCGAAAAAGAAAAACAAGCCTTCATCTTCCATCAACCGGCAAATAAAGTTCAGGTCGGTTTCCCGATACTGAACCAGATAGGAATGGGGGGCGTAGTTTTTCTGTAAAGCAAAACGATACTGGTCAGCCGGAATTCCCGCTTGAGACAGGACCAGGCGGATGACCTCCGGAACGCTTTTGTTCTGGAATATGCGGCAGTCATGACGAAAACGGAGAAACCAGAGCAACGGGACCAGGTGGGCTTCATAGTAAGTAAATTGTTTGCCTTCCCGGACCTGTTCAAACTTGAGCACTCGACCATGAACCAATCGGCGGCCCTGGGGATATTGGAAAATCAATCGTCCTGGTTTGCCCACGACGGCTTCGAAATTTATGGCCGGATCCAAGGCGGCCAGTTCTATTTTAAAGGAAAAAAGGCGGCTGACTTCTTCCAGCCCCCGGCAACGAACCACCCGCAAATCTTCGTTGTAGCCGGAGGCTTGAAAGGTAAAATCAGCTTCCTTGGACATACGGATCAGGGCCATATCTGTCAGCCTTTCATCTGGTCAAGATAATGGAACGATCATCTCCGCGACCGGCCCCCAGCCACGTGGTCCAGCCGAGATATCTCGGCCGGTCTTTTCCCAAGACCGGTTGAGGTATTTGGCCGCCTTTCAAAATCAATTCCACTTCAAAATCCAGGGGGTCCATTAAAAAGAGATTGATCAGGGCCAGAAGCAGCTTATACCTGGGATTGGACGGGACCAGGTTAAGGAAGGCCGGCCAGGTCAAGGGTCCCAAATGGATTCGGAATTTTCCGGATCGATCTTCCACCCGTTCTCCGGCCAGGCAGTCCAGGCCCGCGGTGGAATTCCGGCAGCCCAAGGCGTTTTTCTGGTCCGGTTTAAGAAACACATAACGACTGACGCACTGGCTGATGCGGATGGGAACATCATCCAGATAAACAGATAAAAATCCGGCCAGGCCGGCGGCCGAACGAGGCAATTGCGTCAACAATCCTAGGGCGGTAAGAAGCTCCAGATGGGGCAAATCCGGAGTGGCGGCGGTCGGCGCCAGCCCGGTCAAAGGGAGAAGACGACGGGAAAATTCGTCTTGCCCATCCGACCTGAAGCGGACATCATAACGGTATTTGGCCCAGGATCGATAGAAGAGCGACAGCAGGCGATGGTTGAACAAATCGAGAAAAGCCCGCAGGCGAACCGCATCCGGATCGTCCGGATCGTCAATCGCTTTAGTGATAATAGTGGGGAGCGGCGAGGTGACTCCATACAACCCCAAAAAACCGACCATGACCTGGAATCGTTCCCGGTCGTGCCCGGCCGGCTTTTCCCGAGTCACGGACAGCACGTCGGCCTTGGGAAAACCATGACCTTGGTCCGGTCGCAGACGAATGGCTTCTTCCTCGGCCGGTCCGACGGTCCCCAAACCAGGGGATTCTTCATGGAGAATTTCCAGCAACCTGATCAACTGAAAAAAAGAAAATTCATGGCCATCGGCCAGGATTTTATTTATCAGATCGGAAGACATGGTTCAAAGTCCCTTGATCATAACAGGGTTTTTTCTCCCAATCGCGCCGGGAAGGAGTACACTTCGCCCAAAGCCGTCCCCTTGACGGTCAAACGGACAAAAGCGTTAATAGTGGCATATTGAGTCAGAAATTCGGACAAGACCTTACTGAACAGAAACAATTCTCCCTGGCTCGAAAATTTGGATTCATTGACCGTCAGGTCCACGGACAGACCACGAACCGGTCGCCCTCGATAAAGCTGTTCCTCGGGCCGCGTAATCAGATCGGTCAGGGCCCCCAGGCGCAGTTCATGTTCCTGGGCGGCCTGGCGATCGATCAAAGCCGGAAAATTATAGAGGCTGAGTATCTGTCGCAGGGATTCGACGCTGTTCAGGGCCTGATAGTTCTGCGACCAATGGCTGACGAGCAGCCAATGGAGGTCTGAACCCAACGGCGGGGGAACAAATCTGGAGATGCGACTGACCAGCGAAACTCCGGCTACTCCAGCCATGCCGGCCGTGGCGGCGTCCAGGTCGCCGGGTCGGAGCTTTTCCGGTAAACGGCCGTTGGAACAGGTCAGGTCCATGGAAATGATTTCCGTGGAAGGTATGACGCCGCGTTGGTTGACGTTGATAAAGGCCATGGTCATGTTAGGCGCATCGCCGATCAACGGCGACTTCAACCGGGGATGATAATAAATACGCTCGCCCCGGACAAAATCGGCCCGCCGGCGAAAGGAAAAGAAAGACGGGTATTCCAGTTCCTCAGCCGTCCCCGGCAGGTAGCCCACCACCCGATCTATGGACTGGATGACGAAATGAGCCGGATTGAGCCCGGTGGGACGGATCGGATATTCGAAGTGTTGCTGGTCCACACGAATGGGATCGGCTTCATGGGCAAACAGATTAACCGCCGGCGTGGTGAACAAAAGCACATTGCTAAGACCGACCCTGGGCTTGCTGCGAGGAAGACCGGTAAGTTCGAAACTGATGATTATCCCGCCGTCCACCGGGAGGTCGGCCGCGCGATCAAGGCCAAGCAGTTCCACCTGTTTAAATTTTTCCGGCAGGCAAAAATATTCCTGCAACAAGCGGTAGCCCGGAAAAGCCCCGGCCGGATAAGGCCACATGGCCTGATCCGCCTGAAAGCCGGCGGCTTGGATGTGATCCAAAGGCAAATTCACGGCGGCGTGATCGGTTCTAATACTCCAACGCTTGACCATATGGGTAAGAAGATAATAAAGATCATATCCTTCTTGACCTTCGCCGCTGAGATACAAGCGAAGGCGGTCCAATCCCGTTTGCCGGATATTCAATCCCTTGGGCAGGCTGAGTCTCATTTCCAGGCAGGGAGTTCCGGATAAGGGAGTCTCCAAGGCGACCGCGGTCAAGGTCAAGGGATAGATATGCACCGGACTCACCGTCCGAAAGCGGCAGGCGACTCCATCCACCGGAGTGGAATCCAAAATCGTTCCGGCGGGGATGATGACTTTTGAGCGCAAAGTTTCCGGCTTCGGGTCGAATCTGATCATGGTCATGGCCGGGATCGGCCTTAAATAATGAGGAAAAAAGAGGTTCATCAGGCCATGAATCAGTTCCGGAAACTCATCGTCCAGTTTTTCGCGGATGCGGCCGGTCAGAAAGGCGACCCCTTCCAGTAAACGCTCGACGTCAGGGTCACGGCCCGGTCCATCCAGCATATGAGCCACGGTCGGGTTGCCCTGCGCGAATTCCCGGCCGAGTTCTTTTAAAAACCTGAGTTCTTCCTGGTAAAATTCGTTAAACATAATATTTGGTTCCCTGTCTCGTTCGGGAAACGATAGGTGGATTTACTCCCCCGGTCGGTAAACTAGTCTCTGATATTAATCTGCCCGGTCTGGTCCATCAATGTTTGAAAACGTAATACCGCGTCATCCGAACCAACCGCCAGTTGAGCCGTGACGTCAAAACAAAGCTGCAACACCTCTTGTTCATCCTCACGAACCCGCACCCGGACATGCCGCAGCCGAGGCTCGTATTTTTCGATGGTGTTCTTGATGGCTTGAGCCAATTCAGTCAAAGTGTCCGGCAGATCATAGACCACATGCCCGAATTCTGGAACCCCATACTCCGGGCAGGTCAGCACGCTCCCGTGGCGGGTGTTGAGCATGTATCGCAGATTGGTCAAGATCGAATCCACCAAAGCCGGATAATCGAGCCCGGTTTGCCGGGGAGCTTCGGGTTTGACGTTTTTTATGCGTTCGAACAAAGTCCGTTCAATCATGATTTCACCAGAAAGGCTGAAGCTCCTCGCGGCAAGCCGCGGAGAAGACGCTCGGTGACGTATCTTGAGGACTTCAAAACCGAGCCCGACAAAGAATTGGGCCAAAAGAACGGTTTTGTCATGCTATCAAACCGGCCGGCCTCATCAAATCTTCCATTCATCCTCGCTCTCGATCCCGTCTTCTTCCCAGGTCCAAATTATCTTGGCATAGACGAATGAGACTTTTTCCATATGAGTGAATCGCGCATAGTTCTGGTCGAGGCACGAAGGCACGAAAGCGGCCATGGCCTGAATGACCGCGTCTTCCAGTTTAATGGTGAAATAATGTTCCTCCTTGCCCAAAGGAGTGATCCGGAAGAATTTAAGAACCACTTCCGACAGAATTTCTCCGGTGGTCAAGGCCTGGTAAAGTTTAGGGGAAGCCTTATCAAAGGCCTTGACTATCACCAGAGGATTGTGCACCCGTTTTCCCGTGGGTTGCCCGGTTTGAGTCGAACGGGGAATCAAGATTTCGTGATCGAATTGTTGAACGATAATCGATCCTTCCCGTCCGGTTATCGGGCAGGGACCTTCGATTTTTCCTTGCCGGGTTCCGGTAATATATAGATGCGGCGGTATGGGCATTTGTGTTTCTCCCTAAATTTGCCTAGGCTTTCGGTCAAACAACGCGGCCGACGCCTCCGGCCTGATTCGAATGACGTTTATTCCTTGTCCAGCTTACCCATCAGGGACAGGTTGATCATGGCGCCCATATATCGTAAATGAGGCCGAAGTTTCAGGGACACTTTATACCATCCCGGTTGAGATTCGACCTCGGACACCATCACCTGGGCGCGACGCAAGGGACGACGCCCGCGAACGCCTGGGGCCGGGTCATCCATATCGGAAATGTACTGGCGCAACCAATTATTGAGTTCACTTTCCAGATCGGTGCGTTCCTTCCAAGTTCCGATCTGTTCTCGCTGCAATACCTTGATATAATGAGCAAACCTCGTGACGATGAACAGATAGGGCAGCTGGGCGCCCAGGCGGAAATTGAGTTCTTCTTCCTTGGCCGCCTTACCCGGGCCGAATTTCCTGATTTTCTGAAGTGAGTTGGCCGAAAAAAAACACGGCCGGTCGCTACCGTCATGCCAGGTTAAGGCAATAAATCCGGCTTCGGCTAAAGTGAACTCCATGGCTTCCGAAATACGGGTTTGAATAGGAATTTTTGCCGATCTCCGACCGAGAGCTTCAAAAAGAACCGGAGGGCCGGGTTGAACCAACCCGCCGCCTTCCACACCGATGATATTGGGACACCAGCGATATTTGGCAAAACTGTCGACTAGTCGTCCGGCCAAGGCAAAGACCGCATTTCCCCATAAATACAAGTCAGGCCTGGAGCTGACTTTTTCTTCATAGTCAAATCCCGGAAATTGACTATTCGCCCGATCATATGGGGTTCGTAAAAGGATTCGAGGCAAAACCAGGCCCACGTAGCGGCTGTCTTCGGCCTCCCGGAAGGATCGCCATCTGGTCAGCCCCGGCCCATCTAAAAGCGAGACCAAGTCCTTGAGATCGGCGAGATGGAAAAAGTCGTCTAATCCGAAAAAGTTAGGAGAAACCCCACCGATCACCGGGCAGTGGGCCATGGCCGCCACCGCGGCCAGGTCGGTCAGGAGTTTGATGTCTTTTGGTTCCGGGCTGAATTCATGATCCATCACCACGGCCCCGTAGGGCTGGCCGCCAAACTGGCCATATTCGGCGGAATAAATCAAACGATACAATCCGGACTTGGTGATCTCCAGGTTGTCGGTGAAATCTTCCACGAGGTCATCGCTGCTGACATTCAATATTTCGATGCGGATATTTTCCCGAAAATCGGTCCGATCAACCAGGAACTTCAGCCCACGCCAAGTGCTCTCCAGCTTTTGAAACTCGACATGATGAAGGATTTCGTCCATCATCCAGCCGGCCCGTTGGTCCATTTCGGCCACGAACCGTTCCACCCATAGTCTAAAAGTCGGCTTAATCCGAGCCGGCTGATCGGCGCACCAGCATAAAAAAGACCACCAGGCGCTTTTAAGGGCCGCCAAGTCCTCCGGGTCGACGGTGTTGAGCCAGGGACTGGCGATTTCCTCCCAAAAAAGCGGGTCGTTTTCCTTGGCCGGTTCTTCTGCGCCGCTCACATGGCCCGCGTTATTCCACTGACCATGATCCTTCCAAACTTTCTTTAATCCGGAGGTGATCTCCGTATCAGACACCAGGGCCTCGAGTTTTCGTGACAGCGGTTGATTTGGGCCCAACACGCCTCTGAGTTTGAGAAGCCAAGGTCTGGCCAGACGATACGATTCAAGTTCCGGTATCCGGGCGGCCAGGGCCGTAGGCTCAAAATCGGCTAGTCGGGAGAAAGTCAAGGTCAAGGTTGTATCAGGCTGGTTTTGATCCAGGAACCAATTCCGGACGGAGACCTGCAGACGAAGCCCGAAACCGTCCATGACCTCATTGAAATTATCCCTAGTGACGCTGATCGGCCGGCGTTCCTCCAACAAGGTCTCGTCAAATCGCCGCGTGAAGTCGCCCAGGACTATCAGTTTCAGGGGCAGTTCGACCTCGATGGTTACCCCGGACCGGACCGAAGGGTAGACAATCCGAACTCGTTCTCTATGGGCGACTGAACGATCCACTATGTATTCTCTTATACTGAAGGTAATTGCAAAACTAGGAATTTTGGCCCGGATCGAGGAGGGCGAGATTTTGAAGCCGCAGGAATACTGACGTATTTTGAGGACTTCAAAATTGAGTCCGACAAAGAGTTGGGCCAAAAGAACAGTTTTGCACTTACCTTACCGCTGAGGGATTATACTTCGGTGGTCATGCCGTTCAGGTCCACGTCCAAGGCCGCCAGCGCATCCAGGTGCGCCAAACGGGCCAACGCATGGTGGTAAACGGTCATATCGAGTTGTCGCGGTTGATAGGCGGCCCGGGATCTGGAATATTCGGTCTTTATCAGTCCTATGTAAACCCGAACCGCCAAGGCCGGTTCCCATTCTTCCAACGAGTATCGGTCAATTTCGTCCCGGAGGGCCAGAAGAGGCGGCCGGGCCAAATCCCAGCGGCCCATTTCCAAATAAAAGTCCGCCAGGCACATCTGTCCCCAAAACCGCTCGCGCGCCGAGGAAGTTTGACCGCAAACTTCATTGAAATAGGCGACCGCTGAACGAAGATTCCCGGATTTGGCCAATTCTCTCGTCCTGGCCATGGTCAGGGACATTTTTTCCGTCCAGCTCTCCCCAAGAAGGGTATCCCGGGTCGGGGATAAGCCCGGCCGGGGAAGTGAGCCCGAAAGCGACTTGATCCATTCCTTGGTTTCAGCCGACGCGAACGGTTCGCCATCCTCAAAACTGAATTCCGCCAAGCCGGGCAGCCTGTGAAGCAAAGACGCTGCTTCCGCGTCAACCACTCTTTGGGCGGCAAGAAATTCCGGACCCAGAGCGGTCAAAGCTTTGGAAGCATATCGTTGCAGGTCTAACCAAAATATGTGTTCGGGAAAATTGGCTTCCGCTTCGCTCGACAAGGCGGCCCAATCCGCTCTGGCCTGGATATCTTCCAACCGCGCGATAAGTTCAATCGACGGTCCGGGGATGCGGGTCAAGCCATTGATATGGGGAGGTAAATCGTCGATCAGCAGCCAGGCGGCCATCCGCGGTAAACGATAAGCGTCGGGAGAAGCCGGGTTTTCCCGACTCAGGGCGGCGGCGGCCTGGCGAAGTTGATCTTGGATTTGCCGTAGGTTTCTGGTCATTTCCTTGGACCCTGAAACCTGATTTCCGGTTTCCACCCTCGCCTGTTTGAAGGATGGAGTTTCTTTTTGGGTCGAGACTTCCGGCCTTGGACCTGATTCGGAACTTGGGGATGTGATTTCAATTTCCGGGATCGCTTCCGGCAGGTGATCCGTCAGGTTTTTCCCAAGGAGGGCTTCCTCAGCCATGGGAACGGTTTCCGCGAATTCAGCGATCCAACGGTTCATGACTTCAGTCAGATTGTTCCAGCCTGGATTGTCGCTCATTGACTGCCGCTCCAGACTTTGGAACAGGGCCTCCAGGGCTTGACCGGCGGCCAGGGCCGAGGCGCGGTCCGGGGGTGGAGTTTGACCGATGGCTGAGGTCAACTTATCGGCCAACCAGTTCAAAATGTTTTGACGAGCCCGAGGACGCTTGGCGGCCGGAAACCCGGTGGCCCAATAACCGTCCACCAGATCGCCGAACAACTGCAGTCCCGCGGTCAGCCCGGCATAGCCACGTTGGTGCAACCATCCGATCACCAGATAGGCGGCCACTCGAAAGTCTTTGCTCTTGAGCGACAGGATGGAAGTGCACAAGCGCGCCAATTCGTCCCAATCCACCGGGTCGCCTTGAACAGACTCCAGTTTACGAATCTGAGCTTCTATTTTCTCATAGTCCGGGTCGAAACTGATGTCGCTACCGGCGGGATTATGGGGGTTGATAGGGTCGAGCACTGAATTATCTCCACTCCATCTGGGATTATGATCCGCTATCGAGCGGTGTCTTTGATGATTTTGTCGGGAACGTTCTCCGGCGCATATTCCAGAAACTTGAGGATCGGTTCATGACCGCGCGGCTTCTTGAAACGAATAGTGATGGTTTCCACCTTGTAACGGCTGATATCACCCTTGGTTTTAGTCAAATCTGAAGCTTTATACGTGGCCTGACCGTTAGCGATGTCGGATATGAACTGAGCAAAACCGACAAAACCGGCGTACTCTTTTTCGACCATCGCGTCCCCGGTGTCGAATTCAATAACCAAGTCTTGGCATTCATCCGGTTTATAGATGAAGGTTTGAGCCACGGGAAAGTTCATATTTTCCATCTGCTGGATTTCTTTCCCGCAATAGAGTTTTATCACCGTTCGCAAAACTCCGGTCCGCGCTTCGGCATTCACATCGGTGGGCATCGCTTCCAAACGAATGGTCATTGCGCCCTGAGGAGCCGCCGAAAGCTGTCGCCCGCTGCGTTGTCCGGCTCCCAATAATTCCAGGAAAGCTTTGGAAAACGGGATGATTCGCTCCAAGATCGGTTTAGGAGTCCAGTTTCCGGCCTGGTCTTTGAATAAAAACGGCGCGGCCGGTCCCTTGACAAACTTCCAGACTTTGGCTTCCGGACCATATAGCAGGGTGTTCATTTTGCGCCAGCCGGCCAGATCGATCGCTTCGGCTAAAACGTTACGTTCCCAGGATTTTTGCAGGACACCGGCCGCTACATCCAGTTGGATTTGCCAGACGAAAATGAGCGGACGCTCGAAAAGGTCCCAAAAAGGTTTTTCTTCCGGACGGTTTCGCCCCATGATTTCCCGAAGCCGGGCCAGGTCCCAGTAGGCTCTCAGGACCGGATTAACCGAAGCCGAGGTGGCTTTTTCCACCTCAAAGGCGTTCTTCACGGATTCAAAAGTTTTATCCTCATTAGCCAGCGTGGCCGCCAGTTGATGAAGTCGCTCGTCGAAGTCGACAAAAAGCTGAATCAACTGCAATTCTTCTTCGGTGGCCACCACGGTCTGCCCTAGGGTCGCTTTGGCCAGTTCTTCGGCAGTTCGGGCCGCCTGGGCAAAAAAGCCTGGAGTAGCCGCATCGGCCTTGGTCTTTTTTGCCCAATCCATATAAGCTTTTTGAAATACCGGACTTCGGAACTGAGCGTAAGTCTTGACATTCGCCGCCCAAGGACGCACCGGTCGGCCACTGTCATACAGCGGAGTCAATTCCGCGGCCGCCGTTTCCAGGGCCTTGGCGTAAGGGGACCTGGCCCCAAGTATCAAGGGCGCCGACTCGAGGCGGTTGGCCAGTTGAGTCAATATCCCCTCTCCCACATGTAAATTGATCAAGAATCGTTCCCACTGTTCCTGATATTTGTCCCAATAGGCGTCTTCAAACTCTTTAAGACGGCCGAGGATCGCGTCTTGATCCGGGAACTGTTCTTTCAGACGGGTTATGGCGGGCCGAATGACCTGTTCCCAAGCTTTGCGGGTGTAGGTCGGTTCTACTTGGATTTCATGTCCCTTGATTCCGCTAAGGTCGTTATTCCACCAGATGGGCCCGTAGGTGATGGCGGACAAATCGTCCCGGATCTTGACCCGATCCATAATCCAGGCCAGTCCCAGGTCTTTATTGGAAATAATTTTGTTGAGAAGTTTGGTTTGCGCTTCCAGCTCGGACTTGAGTCGCCGATCGTCTGGTTGCCATGCCAGATAAGCGATATAAAGGTCTTTTAAGCGTTCCGCCAGTTTTTCATCAGCCGAAGGCAGATTGGCCGTCAACCATAACCAATATTTTGGCTGGGGGTTGAACTCGGTCAGAGCTTTTTTCCCCGGGATTTTAAGACTGAATTTCAGGAGCGCGATACGATCCAGAATAAGGCTGACGTGGTCTCCGATTTGATTCAAGTTAGCGGGAGTAGAGGCCGGAGCGGTCGGAAGCCCGACCTTGGAATCGGCGGCCAGGTCTTTTTTTCCACGAAAATCGGCGACTTTAGGGCCGGTAGTTATTGATTCCGATTCCTGGGTCGAAAGGGTGGTGGCTTCCCGGCTGGAGTCCGTAGTCAGCTGATCGATTTTTTTGAGCAGAGCTTCATCCAGGGGCTGAATCATCTTGGTTTGGACGGATTTGAAAAAATATTCCCGCAAGCTGGCCTCGGCTTCCAAACTTTGGGTCAAGGTCAAGCGGGGCAAGGACGACTCCCGATTTTTTTGATAGATTTCGTCCACGGATTGATAAAGGGAATTAAGCAGATCCAAGGACTGATCCACGGGCTGGCTTTCCTTTGTCAGAGTTTTTAAATCGGGAGTGACCAGCTTCATGATGGACATATTTCGTTCAAAGAATAACGTCAATAACACCAGGACGGCCAGACAAGCCGCAATCCAGCCCACCAGGCCGACGATGATCGCCTGGCTACGCCATTCCCGGGCGGCTTTAGCGACACTGGTCAATGCTCGATCATTCTTCAAAACCTGGCCAAAAAAATCCTTCAAGAAAAAGCTGGTGGTTTTTTCTTCCGGCTGAGCTTCGGGCTCTAAGCCCAATTGGCTTAAATAAATAGAGAACGGCTTTCCGGTTTGCCTGGCGCTGACCAGCATGAATCCCCGAAAGAACGGAGTAGCCTCGTAGGTGTTTTCGGCAAATAACGATTGGACTACCACTCCCAATTGGGTTCGCAAATTCTTTAATTCTTCCGGAAATAGAAATACCAGGCGAGCGGTATTTTCATCGGCCACATCCATGAGAATGGATAATCTTAGCCGTTGGAGCCGCTCTATCATGGCCGTGAAAGATTCATCGAAAAACTTGAAGGCTTCTCCCCGGTCGGTCGCATTATTGTTAAGAGCGCCGAGTATCTGCTCCCGCCCTTTTTCCGGAACCATCTGAAAAAACGGCGTGAAACCACTGATCAAGTCGGCTTTGGTCAGCATCAGGTAAATTGGCACATCCCGGCTGGAGGCCGTAGTCAGGGAGTTAATCCGACGTCGAAGTCTTTTGGCGTCTTCCGTCAGTTGTTCCGCGTTTCTGGTCAGTAAATCCTCTACCGATATTGACACGATAACGCCATTGAAAGGCTCGTTGGTCCGGGTCGAGGTCAGAAGCTGGAGGAAAGTCTGCCATTCTTGAGCGGTGGCCGGCGATTCGGTAGGAAAACAATAGGCGCCCGCGGTGTCCACAATAACGGCCGTATCCAAAAACCACCAATCCAGGTTGGCGGTGGGGGTAAGATCAGTCAGACTCTTCAACCCGGTCGGAGGCATGGGGACGCCGCAGTTCCGGACGGCGGAGCTTTTCCCGCAGCCTGAACCACCCAGGAGGACATACCAGGGATGAGATCCAAGGGCCTGCGCCTCAGTCAAGGTTTTAAGACCGGATTGCCATTTGGTTTTGATTTGTTCACTACGGCTCGGTTGATCCGGAGCAAGATCATCCGCTGTAAAAGTCTTGGTCTGTATGCCGTTCAGCACATCTTGCTTATGTCCCTTACGAATAAAATAAAGAACGATCAAGCAGACTAACGAAGCAATGGCGGAAAAAGCCAGAATACTCAAAGCGGTCACGGCCCAATCCCAATCCAGGGCATAATGGCCCAGCATTGAGATAGCCACGGCAAAAATCAAGGCCGCGATGAATATCCAAATAGGTTTCTTTTGACCGGCGAAAGTCATGTCCAATCCTTTTTATTGAAGCTCCTCGCAGCGAGCCGCGAGGAATCTTCGACATGTAAGGAACGAAAGTGTTTTAATTTTTGCTCGCCTACCCCGTAGCAAGCTACGGGGAATGCCCTCGCTTGCATGTTCAACAGGGAAAACAGCCGATTTGCCCATGGCTGCCCTGAAGGGGCTTACGGTCTTTCCGGGTCGGTGCTCAAGTTCATCACTAAATACCGCATTTCAAGAGATGATTCCGTTGAGGATATTTCCCAAGATAAAACGATACACATAGAAACCGATAGCCAAGGCTATCGGAGGGCCGGCCAGACCCAAGGCTAGTTTCAGCCAGGTTCTACCCTGTTCTTTTGGGGAAGTTCGAGCCAAATCCAATTTCCCCTCATAGGCGGCCGGCATGATTTTTTCCAGACCCAGGTCCCGAACTTCAATGAGAGGCGCGGGAAGTTGTGAGTAATTCTGACGTATGAAGGTTTTAAGTTTGGGCTGTTCATCATCCCAAACAAAACGGCCCCGGAACCCAAGACAGAGACAAATATGAAATATTTCCCGGACCGGCTTCTGTTCCGGGTGGATTTCAGCCAGTCGTTCGAAAAATTCTTCTCCGGCATTAGTCGTCCGGTAGTATTCGGATTGAAGCAAGTCCTTTTGCCATTCCTGACGATGATCCCAAAGAGAGTTCATAATCAATTCATCGATCCAGGCGCAAACGGCAAATCTGGTTTGCTTGTAATTATCCACGCTGTAACCCTCTCGGGCCACGAACTCCATTTGAATCTCGAGCAAGGATTTTATCCGCCCCCGGACCGTGACATAATCCGATGGTTTATTACGGTAGCTATTGGCCCACGTCAAAACATAGGCGATCAAATCCGTGTGGAGAGCTACGTAATCTTCTTTCATTCCCGCTCCTATCCTCAGCTGCATATATACGCCGTCACCGGCGTTCGAGCTAATCCGCCAGCATCGTAAACGTTATGTCCGCGTTTTCCAATTGTTTGTTTTCAAAAGAAATCGCCAGGCTCTTGTCGATTTCCACTCTGGACCAAACCTTGGCGGAATGATCGAGCAGGAAATAATAACCATGGGCCCGCTGCGGCAGCTGAGGAGGAGGAACCGGCAAGTGAGTGACCGGAACACCAAACAGAGCTCTGGTGATCAACATCGGCAATCCTTCCCGGCTGCAGATTTTTGCCGTATCCCGAATCATATTTAAAAGATCGTTAGCCGGCGTGGTCGTACTGATAATTAAATAATAACGATTGGCTCCGGTCGCTTTTTGCCGGAAAACGGCCTCATCCAGATCGGCCGAATAATACTGCCCATCCCAAACCAGCTTGGCGGTGTAGGCCGCTTGAGCCAAAAGCCCGGAAAGAAGCTGTTCAATCAGACGGGTGATCGGTTCGAAGCATCCATAAAGGTCTTCATGGTTATAATCGGGTAGCACTTCCCCTGATTCTCCGGCGCCAAGATAGTCAATGCTCTGGGAAAAGACGGATAGCTCACCGATCATGGCTCGAAGGAGGCCATGGGCCGCCATGGGATGCACCCAGCCTTTGCCGGTCATATGGTGCAATAAAGGCACGTATCGGTTTATGGTCAGAGCGTATAGCAGCGGTAACATATCCCGGGCCCCTAGCTCATGAGTCTGGAGGCCGTGATTTTTTTTATGTTCAGCCAGTTCCCTGGCTTTGGCCGAGGTGATGTCACGAACTTTTTTCAATAATTCCAAAAGAATCGGATCAGCGTTTACTCCGGGGACGGGCGGAATATACTTGCGGCCCCAGGCCGGTCCTTTCTCTGTTTGGATGATTTCGGCGATTTTGATAAGTCGGTAATCGCCGGCCTGGTCTTTTTCCGCATTAAAAAAAACCCGGAGATCATAACATAAAAAATCGATGGGGCTGGATTGGCCCGCGGCAAAAAGATCGAACGTCAACCCGGCCGATTCATCCAATCGGTAACGGCAACCTTCAGTGGATTTCAAAGAGCTATTAGGGTCGTAGGCATTGTTTTCGCTCGGCTTTAAGCCTTTGATCCCCAGGTAGACGGATAAGGGTCGGCCGGTGGCGGGCAGATGCTTTTCAAAGGATCGATTCTCCACTCTGGCGTTGCCGGGATAACGTATCGTGGTTCCATCCTTGAGTATCACACCGCAGGAGTCGATCTCGATCATTTGGTTGATCAAAGCCTCCGCCCGGAGGTTCAGGTCGAACACCCCCCAATAGTACGGATTAACTTGTGAGATAAGAATTTGCGTCAGAGTTTCGTGATAGCGATCTTGCTGCTGAAAATGTTCCGGCCGGAGCAGCATCCCCTCGTGCCAGTAAACAGGCCGTAGAAAATTCATATGCCTCCTGGGTATCCGGCCGCCTTACTCAACTCATTTCCGGTTACTTGATCGGCGGCGAAATTAACGATCATCGGAGTTCCCCGCGACGAGCCGTGGGAATCTTCGACATGTACGAAACAAAAGTATTTTATTTTTGCCCGCTAACCCCACGGCAAACCGCGGAGAATGCGCTCGCCGACATGTTCGGAGCCAAGTTGCGTAAAAACCCGGATAACACGGTTAGGTATTTTCGCCATTGGCGACCGGGCAGTCGCCATGCGGTCGGGTGCAAAAGATTAAGGCATTTTTCTCTTTTCCCCGGTTTTTTTGACGCCGACCCCGTACTGTCCCAGATAAATCGTGGCGGCGGTGTTATCCATTTCAATAACTGTCGTCAGCTTACACTTAGCGGTGTTGAAGTAACCGGCGGCGACCCCTATATAGCTGCCGGTGGGTAAACGTCTGATGGTTTTAAGGACACTTTGACCCGGCTGCAGGGTTAGTCGTTCGTAAGACAAAATGGACGAGTCCAATCCTCGGCAGGATAAAAGTTCGCTGATGCCTTCGGAACGCTGTTCCCTAGTGGTGATAACTCCGGGACTGGTCAGTTGGTAGAAGCAGATGACGATAGGGTGTGGCTTGTCATTGTCCCAGTTCACCGTCCGGTCAGCCACAAAGGCCAGTTTCATTTCCTCCACCGGCCCTTGTTCCTTGGCTGCTGAAGTTGAAGTCTGTGATGTGGAAGTACCGGCACATCCGCCGATCGCGACAGCAAAAATAAAAAACAGCCCCAACAACCATCGGTCTCTCACCAGCGTTTTCTTCATAACCACCTCATCCGGAAACTGCGTTGCCAACGCAAATTAAGAATAAAACTTTTCCGCGCCCAGCCTGGTTACCATCCGGTCTCAGGTCTTTAAGCTGCTTGCGGATCGGCGAGGACTGACAACTTGGTCCTTTTATTTACTTTATGGAAAACTACTCGGCCTGTCAACAACGGAAGTTGCCCCTAATTCACCACTTGCGGGCGTCGAGGCACGTAACTCCCGGCTGCAACGCTCGTTTCCCGATTTTGGCTCCTCGACGTATGATGAATACGCCTGCGGGCCAAAATCGGTCCAACTTCGCGTTTCGCCTGGGATTTACGCGCCCTATCCGCGATTTGATGGTGGATTTAGGTTGCTCAATTCCCGTGTTGATTAAAGATTCCCCACGGACAGCGAGGGGGAGCTGTCCGACATTTCAATGATTAGAGCCGCCGTCGATGCCTTGACGCCGCAGTGGGTTGTGCATCCGGTTTTAGGCCCATTTCCGTCATTTCAAATTATCGATGATCTCCCTGATGGCCACGGCAAAATCAACCCGACGAACCGGTTTGTTCAAAACTCTGCAAATCCCGATACGTTTCAGTTTTTCAGCATCGACCTTCTCACTGAAACCAGTACGCAGGATGATAGGGATTTGCGGGCGGATATCATGAATCTTGTTGGCTAGTTCCACGCCGGTCAGTCTGGGCATGGTCAAGTCCGTTATTATTAAGTCGAATCTTTCCGGGGCGGCCCTAAAACCAGCCAGCGCCTCGCAGCTGTCTTTAAGGCAAATAATCTCATAACCAAGATTTGAGAGCATTTCCGAGGCCAATTCCAAAAAAATTTCTTCATCATCCACAAAGAGAATTCGCTCCCGGCCGCCTTTAATTTCGATCGGTTTGGATGTGCTTTCAGTAGTCTTGGCATCGATAGCCGGTAGATAAACATAAAAAGTGCTGCCTTCGCCAGGCGTGCTTTCAACGCGGACGCACCCTCGATGATCCTTTATAATACTTAGAGATACCGACAATCCGAGACCGGTCCCTTCACCCGGATTTTTAGTCGTAAAATAAGGATCGAAAATCAAGTCGATATGTTCCGGGGAAATTCCGTATCCAGTATCGGATACAGCCAAGCGAACATATTTACCCGGAGCCAAATTATGTGTTTGACCTTCTATTTCCTTTGCCGTCTCTTCGATATCCAGGGAAATTGACAACACACCATGATCCTTGGCCTTCATCGCGTGGTAGGCATTGGTGCAAAGATTCATGATGACCTGATGAATCTGAGTCGCGTCGGCCAGAACCGGGCTGATATCCTTGGTTATTTCAAGCTTAATGTCATATTTTAAAGGAATGGTGGCCCTTAACAATTTGACCACTTCATTCACCAGACCGGCTGTATCCAGAGCTCCCATTTTGACTTCCGATTGGCGGCTGAACTGGAGGATTTGCTTGACCATATTTTTGGCACGGTTGCCGGCTTCGAGAACCCGTTCCAAGCTTTTCTTGGCTTTTTCCGGTTGATCATCGATCCTCATCAGGGCCAGATCGCTAAATCCGAGGATTCCCATCAGAAGATTATTGAAATCATGGGCGATTCCACCAGCCAGCACTCCCAGGGCCTCCATTTTCTGAGCCTGGCGCAATTGGGCCTCGAGCTTTAATTCTTGAGTAATATCCCGTTTTACCGAAACATATTGAACGATGTTTCCATTGGGGTCAAAAACAGGGGAAATAGTGGTTTCATCGGTGTAGAGGGTCCCATTCTTACGTTTGTTGATTACCCGACCTTCCCATACCTGCCCCTGGCTAATGGTACTCCATAAATTTTTATAGAAAGCCGCATCATGCTTTCCGCTCTTTAAAATACGCGGATTCTTTCCAATAGCCTCTTCAAGGGAATATCCGGTAACTACCTCGAACGCGCGGTTGGCATACTCGATAACGCCTTCGGTGTTGGTAATCACTACGACATCATTGACATACTGGATGGCGCGAATCAGTTTTTCGCGTTCGGCTTCGCTTGCCTTTCGATCGGTGATATCAATGACGATAATCCGCAGGCCGGC
This sequence comes from Deltaproteobacteria bacterium, assembly GCA_015233515.1. Next base: position 23,602 of record JADFXS010000010.1, read on the forward strand.
GCTTTGGTTATCTTTTAAAATGGAACTGGAATAGGCAATTACAGGTAAGGTGCGGCCATCGCGTTTCCGGGCCAGGTATTCCTTTCCTTTCCTCGATTTCGAAATCATGGCTTTGCTCATATCCGCTTCGAGAACGGCATGGTCCTGAGGAGCGATCAGATCATATATGCTGATTCCCTTAGCCAGGTCATCCTCGGTGTACCCGAAGACTTTAAAAGCGTTTTGGTTGGCGTAGATCACCCGACCGGCGGTATCCAGTTCGCATACAAACTGGGGTAGAAGGTCCGCCAACTCCCGAAAACGTTTTTCACTATCCTGTAACGCCTTGTAGTTTCGTATCGCCCGAAGCACTTCACGGCTATAGGATGCCAGGATCGTCCCGATTTCCTTATCTTGCTGCACGAAAGGCGGCTTTGCTCTATTGTGCAACGTCAGCAAGGCGATAGGGTTGTTGTCGTCATCGAGTAATGGAAAAGCCAAGGTCGATTCGTCGGCATAGCCGTTCCAGCCACTCGAGCCGAGATCGCTAAACTGAGTTACGTTTTCGATCAGTAGTGGTTTGCGTTCATCCAGCAGTCGTTTCAGAATCGATTGTTCGGGCAGAGGGAAAGGAATTTTTTCCGGAGCATGTCCCGAGTCCAATGAATGCAAGAGGACCAAACCGTCCTTTTCGATAAAAAAAATACTACCGCCTGTAGCCGCCATATTACGGGCGAATTCTTCCAACAGATTTTGACCGAACGATTCGACATCGGAAAAATCGGATAGGCCCGCGGTTGTATCGACCAGCCGACGAAGACGCAGATTCAAAAATATGAGTTGATTCTTGGATTGTTCGAGTTCGGCGGTGCGCTCCCGGACCAATTCCTCCAGGTGCATCTGATATTGCCGGTTCTCTCGTTTCAAGCGCACGCTATCCAAGGATTTTTCGATGGCATGTAATACAATCGACATGGTCTCGATCGGTTTCAGAATGTAATCCCAGGCTCCGAGATGCAAAGCTTTAACCGTATCGCTGATGCGCCCGGTGCCGGACACCACGATAAGGGGGATATCCAAAGCCTTTTTGCTTGCACTAGCCAGGACTTCAAAACCATCCACCTCCGGCATGCTCAAATCAACCAGCGCCAGGTCTGGTCGCATGGTTTCCAGGGCCAACAGTCCGGTCCGACCATTTTCCGCCGTTATGACCCGGTAGTCGTAGTCTTCAAGAAAGGCGGCCAAACTTTCACGAATTCCGGGATCATCATCGATGATCAGAATTGTCGCCGGCATTGGTTTCCCTTTCATTTATCCTCATCGTGAGCCAACCTCGAGCAGCGTTTCGATTTCTCGTTTCAAGCGGATCATATCGGAAATCGGTTTCATGAACACGATCTTACTGACCAGGGGTATGGAAAAAAGGTCTTCGGGCATTGAATAATCAGTGGAACCGGTGTGGATGACAAAAACCACATTCGTATTCAGTGTCATAGCGTTGCGTATGAAGTCATCGCCTGTCATCCCTGGAAGCCTGATGTCCACTATCGCCGCATCAACTTTTTGGGTCTTCAAACACTCGAAGGCTTCTTCCGCATTATCGAAAGAGAAAACGCGCCAATCCTGATCCTCGAAAAACGCGGCCAGGCTGGTACGGATTGCGTTATCATCATCGAGAACCATGATAATCGGTTGTATGGAGCTCATCACCCGGTCCTGCTTCACACCGGCAATTGAATGATGAACCGCGCGCCTCCGCCCGGACGCGATTCCACCTTCATCGAACCGCCATGGTTTTCCGTAATGATAAAATATGACACGGAAAGCCCCAGCCCGGTGCCTTGTCCCACGGGTTTAGTGGTAAAAAAGGGCTCGAACACCCGTTTTTTGATTTCTTCCGTCATGCCGGGTCCATTGTCCTCGACTTCTATCCGAATGAATTTTTCTTCGTTGACCGTCCGGATAACAATCCGGGGCGCAACCGTCATTTGGCCGTGATTCCGGGATTCCTGCATGGCTTCCGCGGCATTTTTAAGCAGGTTCAGGATAACCTGCTGAATTTTTTGCAGCTCGCAGCGCACCCAAAGCACATCATCCGCATATTCGCGGATAATTTGGATCTGTTTGAAATCGTAAGTTTTCTTCAAATTGTAGTCGGTAGCCGCCAGATCCAGGGTATGATCCAGAATTTCGTGAATCCGGCAATTTTGCAGGCTGGATTCGCTTTTTCTGGCGAAACTGAGCATGTTTTGCACGATCGCCGCGGCTCGGGTCCCTGAATCACGCATGGTGTTTAGTAATTTCGGAATATCCCGCCTCTCCATGTAGGATTTTATCACGTCCATGGAAATCCCGCACGCCTGGGCCACCCGCAAATTGGCCGGCAAATCTCCGGTCAACCTATCCTGTAACACCCAGGCGGTCTGGATCATACCCCCCAAAGGGTTGTTGATCTCATGGGCCATTCCCGCGGCGAGGCCGCCGACCGAAAGCATTTTCTCGCTCTGAATCATCATTTCTTCCAGGCGAACGCGTTCCGTCACATCGTCCAGCCGAATAACCGCTCCTTCTATCCCGTTGGTAATCAATGGGTACACGGTCAGGTCTTCGTAGCGGGTTTCACCCGCTAACTGGTAAGTTTTGCGTTGACCTTGCCTGGTCAATCGCTCCCGGATACTGGCGTGGATGGCCGTCATTTCCGTCCCCAACCTGGCGAAAACTTCTTCAAGGCTTTTCCCTAGCGCGTTCTCCCGATGAAAGCCGGTTTGACGCTCAGCCTCAAGGTTCCACTGAGTGACCTTTCCTTCGGCATCGACTCCGATCAGCACCGACGGCATGGAGTCGATGATATTGACCAAAAAATTGCGCAGCCGTCGTAGTTCATCTTCGATTTCCTTACGTTCCGTTATGTCCAATGTTGTTCCAAAAAGCCGGATCGGCCGGCCCTGGTCATCGCGTATAGCTCGCCCCTTGGATTGCACCACCCGCTGGATGCCCGGCGCGGGTTGTATCCGATGTTCAACGTTATAAGGAATATCTTGTTCATAGGCGGCGCGGGCGGCTTTCATGGTCGGCGCCACATCATCCGGATGCAGCGTCTTATAAAACCCTTCCCGGGTGCTGTCGGCGCGGTGACTATCACCAAAGATGCGATAGTACTCCTCCGATCCCTTCAGCTCTTCGGTGACTGGATAATACTCCCAGTGTCCCACATGGGCTATGGCCTGGGCTTCGGACAGGGCCGCTTCACTGGCCCGTAACGCCTCCTCGGCTCGCTTGCGCTCGGTGATGTCGATATTAAAGCTGATCAACCCGTTAACCTGTCCTTGGGCGTCCCGCAGAGGAGCGGTGGAGACGCTCAGGTGGATGAGTGAGCCATCTTTCTTGCGCCGGACAACTTCGATATTGGTAGACCCACCACCATACATGGCACGCGCCCGTAAAATGTCATGCTCCTCCTTCTTTTCACTAGGGATGGCGGGATGAGGAAATCCTAAAACCTCATCGGCCCGCCAGCCAAAAACATGTTCGGCGGCCGGGTTCCAAAAAGTGACCAGTCCCTCGGTGTCAAGGGTAAGGATGGGCAGGGGCGAGGATTGGATCAGGGTTTCAAGAAATTGGTTGGTTTGCTTCAAGGCCTCCTCGGCTCGCTTGCGTTCGGTGATATCGACATTAAAGCTGATCAATCCGGTGATTTGTCCTTGAGCGTCCCGCAAAGGCGCGGTGGAGACGCTCAGGTGGATGGGGGAACCGTCTTTCCTGCGCCGCTGAACTTCGATATTGGTATACCCATCGCCATGCATGGAATGTTCGCGTATAGCGTCATGCTCGGCTTTCTTTTCACTGGTGATAGTGGGAAGAGGAAAGCCTAAAACTTCATCGGCTCGCCAACCAAGAACATGTTCGGCGGCCGGGTTCCAAAAGGTAACCAATCCATTGTAGTCAAGGGCCACGATAGGCAGGGGCGAGGACTTGATCAGGGCGCCGAGAAACTGATTGGTTTGCATCAAGGCTTCCTCGGCCCGCTTGCTTTCGGTGATATCCAACATTATCGCCACATAACCCGCATCCTCGTTCGACGGATCCAAGGTGGTAAACCTCACGATTATACTGATGAGCGAACCGCTCTTATGACGGCAGCGCGCCTCGGTTGAAAATATATTCGTTTTCAACCCGTCGAAATGGACCATCCGGCCGATTCGCTCATACTCCTCTTGTGATTCGTAGATCATACGCGATGTCTGGCCGATGAATTCCTCTCGGGTATACCCGAACATCTCGGTCATGGTATCGTTGACATGAAGAAACACTCGGTCGCGGACAAGGCAGATGCCCACGGGCGCGGTTCGCAATATGCTGCGTAACTCCAGTTCGTTCCGGCGCAAATCCTCTTCCATCCGTTTGCGGTCGGAGATATCGATGATGGAAGTCAGGATCACGTGTTCCTTGCCCAGCTCGATTATTTTGCTGGAATATATTATATGAAATGATTCTCCATCCTTATTTGTTACCATTGTTTCTACAAGGTTAATTTCACCCTTGTCGTAAAAAATTTCTCTAGCCGTTTGATCCGGCAAAAAGACGAATCCAAGTTCAAAGGTGGTTTTTCCGATCACTTCGGATTCATCATAGCCGATAGCTTGACAAAATGCTTTATTGGCAAAGAGATGACGACCTTGGAAATCAGTGATGATGAATGGATATGGGGCCAGGTTAAAAACGGTCCGGAACCGTTCCTCGCTTTCCCGCAACAGCTTTTCGGCTTGCCGGGTTTCGGTGACATCCTTTAGAACGGCGCCGAAGAAACGAAGACCGGCATCCTCGACTTGGAAACTGGCATAATCTATGTTGCGGCGTTCTCCAGCTTTAGTGACGATAACGACGCTCTGCAGGTTATTGAAAATCCATTCCTCCTTTTTATCGCCGCCGTCGTGAAAAAAATCGGCGACTTGTGTCGCCCGCTCCGGAGAAAACGACTCCGACGCAATCACTAATGCTTGAATTTCCCAAATAAATCTTCCTATAACCTCGGAGCGCGAATAACCCAGCATCCTCTCGCAGGCCGTATTCCATTCGGTAACATAGCCTTTTTCATCCACCAGAATGAAACCGTCATACATTTTTTCGATGCTGAGCCGGAACTTTTTTTCACTTTTGCGTATCTCCCCTTCGGCCCGCTTGATATCGGTAATATCCATGACAATGATAATAATCATCTTTTCGTCGTTAATATCGATCGGTGCGCCGGAGAAGAGGACGTTGATGATCTTACCGTCTTTTCTGATCAATTTGGTTTCGAATTGGCTGAATGGATCATTTTCAGTCATAGCGGCGATGATACGATCGCGCTCCGCGGTATCGGTCCAAAGGCCCATTTCTTTCGAGGTTCTGCCAATGGTTTCATGGCGAGAATAGCCCAAACATTTTTCAAAAGCCTGGTTAACGTCATAAAAAAGTCCATCAGATAAACGAGTTATAGACATATGTATAGGGCTCAGATCGAATATCCTTCGAAATTTCTCCTCGCTTTTTCTTAGTTCCGCCTCGATGCGGTTACGTTCCGTGATGTCGCGCATGATAGTGGACATATACCGGGCTTCGCCGCTTGAATCTCGGTGGAGAATAAGAATTTGAGAAACCGGAATCTCGCGACCGTCTTGCATGTTTTTGACGGCGGTCTCACCTTGCCAGACATCTTTTTCAAAAGCCTGAGGATTACCTTCCTTTTGAAGCAGTTGGAAAGCCCAATCCGGATGGCAATCGGCGATGGTGAGCATAGGCAGATCACCTAATTCGTTCAAACCCAATAAACGGCGCCCGGCCTTGTTTATGTATGATATCCGGCCATCGAGCGCAGCCGAGCCCACGAAATCGCTGGTTTGTTCCACAATGGCCGTCAGGCGAGCCTGCTCGTCTTCAGCTTTCTTGCGTCTGGTGACATCCATTATGACGCCGTTATAAAATAAAACATCTCCCTGACGTTGCGGAGTGGCCATTCCATGCAGCCAGATGATCTCTCCGGAGGGTTTAATGAATCTTCCCTCGTGATCAAAGACTTCGCCCGATTCGATGGCCTTGGTTACGGCTTCGTGGAAACGCCGGTGTTCGGAATCAGGGACTTGGGCGTTAAAGCGTTCTAAATAGTCGTCCGCGCGATTATCGAGACCGGTGATGTCCAATGATCGCTCGCTCACGTAACTCATGCCCCAAGAGCCGTTCGGTCGAACATAAAATTGATAGATAAGCCCCGGAATGCTGTTGGCGATATCCTGAAGCTTACGTTGGCTTTGACGCAGGGCCTTCTGAGCTTGATTAAGTTCGACCAATTGGCGTTCCCGGTTTTGATAGAGGCTTTTCAACTCCTCCCGCATCCAACGAAAAACACCAGCCAGGACCCCAACCTCATCACGTCGTTGTATATCGATAATTTCAACATCCAGATCGCCGGCTCCTATCTGGCGAGCAGCCCGGGTCAAGGCTCGGATCGGACAAACAAGGCGTTTGGCGACTACAAAAACCAAGCTGCAAGCTGCCAGGACACCAATTATAGTGACGCTCACCAAATACCATTGCATCCGATACACGCTCTGATAGGCCTCTTGAACCGGCAATTCCACAATCACCGCCCATCTCGTGTTTTCGATAGGTTTATATAGACCGATCACCGGTTCGTGGTTCAAGCCTTGGTACTCATAAACACCTATCGGATCACCGGCGGCCTCGGTCAGGTACGCGGATACCGGCGGTATGCCGCGCATGTCCTCGCCGTATCGCTGCAAGACGGTAGCGAGTTCCTGGTAGGCCACAAAGCGTCCCTTGGAATCAACAATATAAGCGTATCCGGTCCGGCCGATACTCAGGCGGGAAATTTTTTGCCACAATGTCGTGGCATTGACCTCGGCCAGCATGACCATGTTGTATCGGCCGGCGTGACTAGGAACGGCGATTTCAAGGGATAACAGACCGCTATCAGGGGAGATATATAACGGGCCGATATAGGTGCGACCTTTGCTTGCTTCTTGAAATCCGGGATGATCAGCCCGAACTTTCAATTCATGCGGCAGGTAGGTTCGGAATCGAGAGACGACTAGCGTTTCAATCCCATCGTCGTTCAATACGGCAATTCTATTGAATAGGGAAGAATGATGGATCAGAAACGAATCCAAATTCGCCTGATGTTTGGGTCGTTTCGGCTCGTTTTCGAAATCCGTCAATTCGAAAGATTGCAGAATATCATTTACTTCGCTGATATAGCTGGAAATAAAAACGGCCAGCATCTCCGCGTTTTTTTTCTGCAAACGGTAGACGTCCTCTTGCAGGGCCTGACGGGCGATATAATTCAATCCCCCACCCAAGGCAAGCAAGGTTGAAAAAACCACGATCAAGGTGACCCAGGTGAACCGGGTCGCCAGACTTCGGCGCCAGGTCACATCGCGATGGACATTTTCAGCGGATTCAGTCTTCATTTTATAGTCATTGCTCCAAGTGAACCTTGACCGTTGTATATTCCATCGGTCGGTTCATTGATCTCAGGATAGAAGATACCATTTTTAGGGTTTTTTAACTCCCCGGTCACGCTTTCGTTTGAACATGCAGGAGCGCGCATCCCCGTAGCCTGCTACGGGATTCGTGAGTAAAAAAAACTGAAGTTTTCGTTCCTTACACGTAGGGGATTCCCCGCGGCTTGCCGCGGAGAGCTTCAACATGATGCTTTATTTTGAAACCGATCTCATCCTATTGACAATTTATGTTAATATTATCGTCCCGGAGTCGATTATTCAATCGGCAGTGGGCCAGGTAAAAGCATTGAGAATGCTTTTTCAGGCCTATGGATAATTTGTTCCCGTGCCCGGTTGCGGCCTTTCAATCGGACCAACACTTCCGGGACCAAGGCTGACCCGCCGGACTTGGCGGCATGAAACGCTGATCAGTTCCTATCGGACCTGGGAGCGTGGGACTGACTCGGGCATGAATCAGGCGTCCCGATTCAACTGATGTGATAAAACTACCTAGGTGGTGAATTTTGATTCCCGGCAATTTATTGACCACGGCCATGGCCGTGATGCCGCACACGGATGTGGACCGGGCCTTGAACATGGCCTTGTCCCTGGACATTCCTTTTTGGCCGCAACTTCCCAACTACAACTACCGCGAGGATATGTACGTTCAAGCTTCGGAACATTTTCCCGGTATGATTGTAGATTTGGAGAAAAGAAACTTAAGTTTCTCCCTGGATAAATTTCTGTCCGAGTATTCCGATACCATGAGTCATTTCGAGGAACCGGAATATTTTGATATTTCCCCGGAGTACTCCGTGGTCTACCAGAAATTCCTGTCCCTGGACCTGGCCGACCGACCGGCTATCCGAGGCCAATTGGAAGGTCCCATCAGTTTCGGCCTGAACGTCAAGGATCAAGACGACCGGCCCATTTTATTCGACGACACGGTTCGATCTTTCATGTTGGAAGTCATGGCCAAACGAGTCAACGTTCAGCTTCAACGACTGAAAATGATCAACCCCAACGCTTTCATGTTCGTGGACGAACCCGGGCTGCAATTCCTGTTCAGCGGGCTTTCCGGATATAATGATGTCGCCGGGAAGAGGGATTTGGAGTTTTTTTTCTCGGAGATCAACCGACCTAGAGGCGTGCATCTCTGCGGCAATCCGGACTGGGATTTTCTGCTGAACCTGGACCTGGACGTGTTATCCTTGGATATCTATAGCAATGGAGAAATTTTTTCGGCATACGCCGGTTCCATCCGCGGGTTTCTGGATCGAGGCGGTGGTCTGGTCT
>JADFXS010000010.1:32507-33364 GCA_015233515.1 Deltaproteobacteria bacterium
GTCACCGGCCACTTGTTGCCTGGTCAACCCGGACCGGGAAAAAACCGTGGAGAACGCTTTTGATTTAGTCCGGAATATTTCATCCGAACTGCGAATGAAATACAAACTAATTTAGGAGTACCCGACCCCGCGGCGTATGGGGTAATATTTAAGATAAACACCAAGCTACTGCCGATAAGAGTATTCGACTCCACGGGTCGCAGGATTATGGCGCCGAGAAATGTCCGCTGACGGTCGTTTCGAAGCGAAGCGAGAAATCTCCGTCGTTTTCAAAAACGGCTTTCTGGTCTTCGAGATTTCTCGTCGCGGCTTGTGCCGCTCCTCGAAATGACACCTGAACTTTCGCCAAGGAGCGATTTATGTCGATCTGAAACGGCCCCGAGGTGGTGTTTCTTAAGAGCTTTACGAGAAATCCAATGACCGGAAACCACTTTCCCGAAAATGGACCGTCCCTCACCGAGGCCAGGATTCCAGAAGTCGATAGCATACGTTTCCGAAGTGGGATGAAGATATGACTTTGCCTCAATTTAGCCATCAAAACACGCTGGCCATCCTGGATGCTTGTCCGGAACCTATTTATATTGTGAACCCGTCCGGATTGATCCTGGAAGCCAACCGCGCCGCCATCGAAGAGCTGGATATTATCTCCGGAGAGATAATCGATCGATATTATTGGGACCATGCCTCGCCGATCGTGCTCGAGAAAAGAAAATCCGCCTTTATGGAAGCGGTCGAAAGCAGGCGGATGATAAAAATTATAGAACGGCGGCGTGGACAATGTTATGAGAATGTCATTAACCCCGTCTTTGATGAAGACGGCCAGGTCCGGATGGTGGTCATATGCTCCAAAGATATTT
>JADFXS010000161.1 GCA_015233515.1 Deltaproteobacteria bacterium
TCCGGCTGCGACGGCGCGGTTGTTTGGGAAAAGGCCAGATCATTCCAACGGCGGGTGGTATCGTTTATTTCCTTGGACAAGGCTTCCCGGATGAACTGGTTTTCAGCCACAATGACATCCGGGGCCATGGCTTGTAATCGTTCGCTTTCCCGCACCAACTGCGATGTGGCGATCAGAGCCGGAAGTTTCCGGTCGGTAACTTCACGAAAGGCCAGGGTGAACCGGTCAAAGGCCAGGATCAACAGGACGGCCGATAGAATCATGACCAACGAAATCAAGCCCAGACCGACCAGCACTTTGCTGGCGATTCCGAGACGGGGTTTCCGTTTCACTTTTTTCCACCTCCGTCATTCTTCCAGTAAACTTTATCCAGCGGTCCCAGAGTCGCCCACATATCTTCCTCCAGACCGGCCAGATCCTGATGGTGAATCGTCACGTATGGCACGGTGGAAATCCAAAGAACCGGCAGTTCGCGGACCAGGATTTGCTGGAATTGAGCGTACCAGGCTTTTCTCTTTTCAAAATCGGTCTCGGACCCGGCGCTATCCATGATCTTATCGACCAGCGGGTTACGATAGTGCTGGGTATTTGACCAGATGAGCCCGGGCTTGATGTTGCGGCTGTCATAGGTGCGATGAACACCGATAAGCGGATCGCCCCAGGTAAAGACGATGTCGATGGTGGCTTGAAAGTTTCCGTTGGAAACCCATTTGGCCCATTCCTGAAAATCGGTGGCCGTGCGAATCTTCAGTTCCACGCCGATACCGCGGGCCAGGTCCTGGCGCAAATATTGGATCAACGGCAGCAGGAGTGAGGCTTCGTCCGGCGTGTAATCCAATTCCAGAGTGAATCGTTTGCCGTCGGCCCGGCGCGGATAACCCGCGGCGTCGAGCAAAAGATTGGCCTTGGCCAGGTCGCGATGATAATCCTCCACTTGGTTGGTATAAAAAGGATTATCCGGCACGATGGGACCGGTGAGTTTTTGGGCCGTGTTGTTCATTACGGTTTGAACGATGAAATCCCGGTCGATGGCGTACGCGAAAGCCTGGCGGACCCGCAGGTCGTCAAAAGGCTTTTGATCCAGGTTGAAGGCGAGCCACATCATCGGGCCGACGGCCCGGTACGCCTTTCGGGTTACCACCAGACGACCCTGGCGGACGAGCCGCTGGAGGTCATCGAGAATAAGGGAGTAGCTCAGTAGTTGAATGTCATTATGTTCTAGGGCCTGGGGAATCTCGTTGGGATCGAAGAAGATCTGGAAAACCATCTCGTCCAGATACGGACGGTCGGGAATAAAAAATTTTTCAAACCGCTGCAAGCGAATCTGGCGGCCGGGAACATATTCAATCAAACGGAACGGCCCGGAACCGACTGTTTGGATATTAGCGGGATGGGTTAGGATATCTTGGCCGTCACCATAGATATGCCTCGGCAGGATAGGCAGTAAAATCGGCGACAAGGCCAAAAGAATGGCGGGGTGAGGCCTCTGGAGCCGGATGACCACGGTGTCGGCGGCGGGCGTATCCACCCCGACGACGGGCGCGAACATGTTTTGGAACGGATGGTATTTCTGAACAATCTCCATGGAAAAAGCCACGTCCGCGGAAGTAATGGGCTGACCGTCGTGAAACACCGCGTTTTCCACCAGATGCAGGGTGACGGTGAGGCCGTCTTCGGAAATCCGCCAATCTCGGGCCAGATAAGGTTGAGGGTTTCCCTGGGCATCAAAGCGCAGCAGGCCGGCAAAAATTTGCGTGCCCACCAGGCCGGTCAAGGTTCCGGATTGGAGCGCGGGATTGAAATGGATCGGCGGATTGGCCAAGGCGACAGTCAGGCGTCCGCCATGGACCGGGGAACCTCCGGAGACTACCGTCGGAAAAATAGCGAAAATAAACAGCATTGAGAGCAGCACGATAACTGAAGCAAAAATCCTAGGCGGGAAGAGAGACATGGCCCGATACCTTTCGGCGGAAGAATTTGCATCCAATGTCCCCGGCCGGCTTTCTATCTAGAGACTCACTCACTAGCGATGACGGACTATGTTGGGCCGGCCGGGATGGCCTGGTCTTCAACATTCAGGGATTCTATGGAAAAACCAGAACAGGCACAATGTTTATTCGCGAGAGGTGAGGACGGTCTTCTTAGAGCAGGGTTCCGGATTCCTAAAAACCCGGACCTTGGGAAACACTATTTATTTAGCGAGCGATCTTTAAGACCAGTCAATGAGGGCAATGGATCGAGCCGGTTAGTTAGCGGAGCCGCATGCCGAGTGGTGTGGGGGCTGAGGGATTAAAACCCTCAACTGCCCGATTATGACTTCTTCCAATCTTTAGTGCTCGCCCCCTTTGTTTTACCGGCCGATTATGGACCAACATTTATTTATTTAAGCCCAAGCACCCGCTCTACATCCGCGATCTGGGGCGCGGAAAAGGGCAGAACCTGCATATCAATTACTGCTTGGTCCATGGACGGTAATCCTCCCTTCCCCTAGATCAAGATACGCTTCAACTGCATCGGTGTTATCAAGGGCTGCAGACGTCTTCTTGGTATATTCTTAAACGCCGGCATCATCGACAAAAAGTTTCAGTACGCGCCGGGTCAGAACCCCTCTTCCAAGGCAATGATTTTCATGCGCTTGCCTTTTTTATAATGTGCAGATCAGCGGCGGCTGTAAGACGTCTGTTGAACTACCTTCTTGGACAATCATTATGTTGCTGAATATTCAGATGATCCTTTCAATCCTAAAATCATTTAGAGCACCCTCCCTTTCTTTCTCGGCATCCAAGGTCGCAAACACAGTCAGGCTTCTATTTATTGTCTTATTAACCTGTCGAGGTTTCCAGTCAAAAGTTTTTTCCAGCTTCACTGGTGACGCAGTGTCGAGCATGTTGGGCTGAACGATAGCTTTAGTTTGCCTAAAGATACCTAAGCCGAAACTGTACTCACTGACAGCGATATCTATTTCAATTTCGACCGATATTTTTACGGGGTAGCGGTTCTCAGGCGTTGGTTCACCATAAGCCGGAGCGCTTCCGATGACATCAGTTATTCTAATAGGCCTAACAGAAAGAATGCTTTCTATGTCGCCAAGAATACGATTTTGAGGCTCAGCCCAAGGAGGGTTGAGCATCCATTCCGTGATCTCAATCGGTGTCTCTCGCACAAAATCTAAAATCATTGTCTCGTGCGTTAAAATATATTTATGTAGTCGTGATTTTTTGTGTTCAAGGTACACTGAGATTTCATCGTTTAGCAATGATTTGAGCTTGATGACGATTTCTGTTTCGCTGACAAAGTCAACACCAATTTCCCGTTCCTTGAATCTCACTTCTGATCGTTTAACCGCGCTATCATTACTAATCACAAGCACTCTTCCGTTTGAAAAATTCTCTTTTGTGTGTTCGGCATAACTTTCAAGGATGACCACATCACATAAACCTTTTCCCCCATGTTCGAATGGTGGTTTTTTTGCAATAGCCTCATCTAATAGCCAAGATAGCGGAGCATTCCAATTCGGTACTACAGAGAAGCCCATGTCTTTCATCATTATTGATACTGTCTCGATAAAATGAGCCTTCTCTGGTAAACTGATTTCGTTTGTTTTTATAATAGGTACTGAAATACCATAATGTTTTAACAGCGCAATTGAAGATAGTAGCTTTTGTCGGTTGCTCTCTAAAACTCCCAGAATGTGTTCACACCATTCGGTAAGAACTAGCTCAGATATGCAGACACTAATACCATATTCATTGGTAATAGAGAGAAGTTCGTTAATCCAAGGGGTGTCAAGATTAGTGCCGGCAGAACGCAAAACGTTTGTATCCAAATAGATCGCGTATGGAAGGTGTTTCCAAACATAGTCAGTCATCGTCTATGCTCCGTTCTCTTGAGTTCAGAGACTGAACGGTCTAGGCCAAGCGGAATATTGAGCTCAACGTCAGGAGATAATGCGCTTCTTTCTCTCTCAAGGCAAAATAAGTGTGGAACACGGTTGTTCCACCTGTCATAAATGCCAATAAGAAGAGTCCCCTCAGTAGTAAGCAAAGAGAAAGTTTCAAGTTCACTCATTTCCCCATTCAGGAAGGTCCATTCTCTCTTTTTCCGCTCTGTAGCTTTCCTATCCAGTATTTATCGAAACCAAGATATTGATTTTTTGATTTCGGTATCCTGTGTCAAAATTTCTCTCATATATCAACCTGTTTTGACTTTAATAGCTCGGGAAATGATCCGCCCGCCCGATTTCTTCGGACGGTCGGTGTCCACATTTCCAGGTTGGGAAATTCACTTTTTCATATGGATTGTTCACTAGTTGGCCCTCATTTAACTTCAATTATTTCAGAAAGAGGAATAGCAACTGCTTGCAGATGGAAATTATTTGGAATGACTGTTGGGAAAAACTCAAATTCAACATCTGTAATTTTACCTATTTCTGAATACCCAACAACAAATACTACGCCATCATTATTTTTATGAATTTCAATATTGGCAGCCCCCCATCCATCAGCCACCACGGTCATTTTGTCTTTAGATGTTAAATTCTCATGAGCTGTAAAAGCAACTGAACCATTTGGTAATTCTTTTAAAGTCATTCCCTTATAATCATATGGTCCTACTGAAATATCCCGTACACCATTTCGGCATCTTATTTCCCATATATTTTTTGAGGTAATAATTCCTTTTGTACTTTTGATTTTCATGGCAATTGGCTTCTCAGGATTTGGCAATCCCATTGATTCCCATGATTTCGGAAATGGCATTTCGTTTATCAATACTTCTTTTGCTTTTCCTAAAGATACACCAGAATGTAATTCCAATATATTTACTGCCCATAATCTAAGTTCCTTTGAAGATTTATTAGGATCATCCCTTAAAATTTGTATCGCAAGTTCTGAAAAACGTAATTGTAAATCTTTTGTTTTTAACAACGCTTGCAGATTATATGTAATGATTCCTAAGATGATTGGAATTAGCAGCACAGAAACAGCGCCGGAAATAATTTTGAACTTGTCCCATTTATCTTTGCTATTAGCAGGGTTATTCATTTCATTCCTCACAATCTCTAAAAAAATCATTATACGTCAGTACAACCGGGAGTGGCCCTACAGGGACACCATCCGGCTCATGCCGTTGTTAGCCTGACTCCTACGGAGTAAAGGTTTTGTAATCTTTGTCTTTCTCATCATATCGATGATATGAAAAGTGTAGCCTTGTGACTTTGCATATTTCTTTTAATGCTGCTTGAACATTGGTCTTATCTCCCAATTTAATGTTTGATAATTTGTGATAAAAAAGGATCCAGCCAACTAAGGCGTCATCCCAATTAACGCTGCGTCCAGGTATTGAGAAGATATATTGTGGAATCTTTATAGAATCATCTATTTCAATTCTATCTAAAATATGCTCATCTATGTCATGCTCTCCAGATCCACATGATGATATAGATATTGCAAAGTTACCTTCGTAATAAGAATTATTAAGAATGGGCTCAACATCATGTACCAAATCTTTCCATGTCAAATCAGTTGACCCAAAGGAGATTCCAGTTTTGTTGCCGTGGCAAGACAGATGAAGAAATAGAGGAGCAGACGGATTCCTTGAAGCATGTTTGGTATTGGCTGATGAAATGTATTGGCAAATCTCTTTGAATTCTTCACGAGATTTTGCAAAGAATGAAATACCTTGATGACCTATCAACTTGCATGCAGATACCAATCCTTCCGATTCAGACCTCCCATCAAATAAATCGATTGGGTTAGGCGATTCGATTACTACTAACTTAATTTTAGCCATAAGCAACTCCTTGCAAGGCTAACAAATAATAACATAGTTTCTTTATATCCCCGCGACGCAGCGCCGGTCTATAATTCTTCTAGGAAGGGTGGGATGTCTTTACTGTGGTTTATCGGGGAAGATGACACCCCGCGTGATCTTTAAATTTCAATTTATTTTTTTCATAAGATATTGTCAAGGTTTTCCCCATCCAGTGTTCGTCTTTGTGTTATTATAAGGAAGGATTAACCGAAATTGGGAATGCACGCATGCTGACGCTCACTGCAGCAAGCTATCGGGAATGCGCTCACCTGCATGCTCAACCTGTGAATCGTCCAATCGATCGAGATGAAGGGCGAGGTGCGTTATCGCGGATGTCAGGCGAAGTGCATGATTTTTAAAAAGCAAATGTTGATCCATGCGGTGTTTTTATCGTGAAGCCGCGACCAAGGCCAGCGGCGGCCTTGGTCGCGGCTTGGGACTATAGACCTGTTTCAGCTCACTTGCGGACTTTGCGTTTGCCGAAGGTCGGCTCGGCCGCCGGAATGGGCGGCATCTGCCAGGTGGCGGTCAGCGGCACCGGGGTATCCCGGTTGATAATCACGTCGAAAACCGTGGGCTGTCCGGATTTTAAAGCCGCTTCAAAGGCCGGAGCAAAATCCCCCGGCTTTTCTATCCGGTAGCCTTGAG
>JADFXS010000162.1:0-484 GCA_015233515.1 Deltaproteobacteria bacterium
ATCAACCAGAAAACAATAATCATCGGGCTGCTGGGAACCACCCTGGACGCCGGAAGAGGGGCCGGACGCTGGGGGCAGTGGCGTCCTTCCGTCTCGTTGTGCCGCCACGAAGACTTGCTCCTGGAACGCTTCGATCTCCTTTATCAAAAAAGATTCTCCCGGCTTTTCAACACTGTGCTCGAAGATATCGCGCGGGTATCTCCCGAGACCGAAGTGGTCCCTCATCAGGTCGAATTCGAGGACCCCTGGGATTTCGAAGAGGTCTACGGCGCGCTGCACTCCTTTGCTGAAAATTATCCGTTTGATCCTGATCGGGAGGATTATCTCATCCACATCACCACCGGGACGCATGTGGCCCAGATTTGCCTGTTTCTGTTGACCGAATCCCGCTATTTTCCGGGCAGACTCATCCAGACCAGCCCGACGAAAAAAAATCTGCCGCCCTCGGACGTCGGCTATTACGCTATCATCGATCTGGACCTTT
>JADFXS010000162.1:556-6444 GCA_015233515.1 Deltaproteobacteria bacterium
CAAGGCTGGAATCGAGACCAGGAACAAGGCCTTCAACGTCTTGATCGAACGAATCGAATACGTGGCCACCAGAACGACCGATCCGCTTTTGCTCATGGGACCGACCGGCGCGGGCAAGTCGTGTCTGGCCAGACGCATTTACGATCTCAAACGCTCCAAGCACCAGTTGCGCGGCGCTTTTGTGGAAGTGAGCTGCGGGACGATCAGGGGGGACAATGCCTTGTCGACTTTATTCGGGCATAAAAAAGGATCATTTACCGGAGCTAGCCAGGAACGCCAGGGGCTGCTTAAAACAGCCGACGGCGGATTGTTGTTTTTGGACGAAGTGGGCGAACTGGGTTTGGACGAACAGACTTTGTTGCTCAAGGCCATCGAGGAAAAGAGCTTTTATCCCCTGGGTTCCGACCATGAAGTCCAAAGCGATTTCAAGCTCATTTGCGGCACTAACCGCGATCTCGTCAGGGAAGTCAAGGCCGGTCGCTTCCGGGAAGACCTCCTGGCCAGACTCAACCTCTGGACTTTCGTCCTGCCCGGCCTGCGGGATCGACCGGAAGACATCGAACCCAACCTTCAGTATGAACTGGATCGCTGGGCCGGGCGCCATGGTCGCCGCGTGACCATCAACAGCGAAGCCAAGAAAACATTTCTCGCTTTCGCCGCTTCGCCCGAAGCCTTGTGGCCGGCCAACTTCAGGGATCTGGGCGCGGCGGTGACTCGCATGGCCACTTTGGCTCCCGGCAATCGCATCAGAATCGATTCCGCCGAACAAGAGATATCCAGATTGAAGGCGGCTTGGTCAACGGCCGCCGAAGACCCCGACCAGGACTTGCTGATCGAAATCCTAGGCGAAGAGCGTTGCCTGAACCTGGATCTCTTTGATCAGACCCAGCTGACCGCAGTTCTAAAAGTCTGTCGTCAATCCTTGTCGCTGTCCGAAGCCGGCCGTAAACTCTTTTCCGTTTCCCGCCAAAAGAAAAAATCCGTGAACGACGCCGACCGCCTGCGGAAATACCTGTCCAATTTTGATATAAACTTAAAAGACTTATTCAAACCGGGAGATTGGCCGCGTTGATAGTTGGGAATTCAGAGGGTATGGATGACTTTTGAACTCCGCCCTCAGAGCCCAAAGGGTTTTGAATACAGGTATGAGCGCATTCCCCTTGGCTGGTCGCGGGGAATGCCTTGGCCGACATGTTGAAATCATGCTTCCAGGTGCTTCTTGAACCACGACAGACAGCGGGCCCAGGCGTCCTTGGCTGCTTCGGGCCGATAGCTGGGCCGGTAATCGGCAAAAAAAGCATGGGGCGCGCCGGGATAAATGACAAATTCGGCGGTTTTTCCGGCCGCCTTTAAAGCCGCTTCCATTTCTCGCACATCAGCCGCCGGGATGCCGGCATCCTCGGCTCCGTAAAGACCCAGAACCGGAGCGTTTATCTTGGCGGCGACATCCAGCGGCCCAAACGAGCGCACTACGGGCGTCAACGCCGGCTTGATCTGGCCGTACCAGGGGACGGCGGCTTTGATATCCCTGCCGCGCGCCGCATAAAGCAGGGTATACATCCCGCCCCGGCAGAATCCGGTCAGGCCGATCCGATCAGCCTTGGCTCGAGGGTGTTTTTTGACATAGTCGAGGATGGCGTCCAAGTCGCTCATGACCCGTTCATCCGGAATCGGGTCCACCACTTTCCGCACAGCCGCAATATCCGTCAGCTGCCAGACGCCCCCTTCCCGGGCGTAAGGTTCGAAGGAGATACTTAAATAGCCCTCTAAAGCAAAGCGGCGGGTGATATCCCGGATATGCTCATGCAGCCCGAAAACCTCGGGGATGATCAGTATGGCCGGATATTTTCCCGCGGCTTCCGGATAGGCCTCATAGAGCGGGACTTGAAAATCTCCGGCAAGGGCCTGGCTTTCCTTGATAACCAGGCCCCCGGCCAGGGTTGAAACGACTTGACCGGCCACCGGGGTCGCCGCCAGGGCGAAACCGGCCAGCCCTGCGCCCACTGTTCCAATCGTGGCTAAAAAATCTCGACGCGACAATCCCCCATAAGCATTGGATAACCAATCTTCCATCATGATAGGCTCCTTCCTCCTGACGGTTAATGGTTTAGTCGGCGCATTGGGCCGCGCCGACGAACGATTTAAATGGCATTTCCCGCTGATAAGTCCGATGGTTCGACTGTAGCATAGACTTCACACGCTGTGTAGGCTTAGTCATAGGATTAGGTACCGTGCGTCGCAAAAGACTTGTATTTTTCGATTCTCGAAAAAAGCATTTTAAAGTGCGCCACGGCGCTTTTGGGCAAATAATTGTGGAAATGGCTTTATAATAACTATTAGCGCGCGAGTTAGGCGTCAGTGGAGGACTCATGCCGGGACTTAAAACAGTTATCCTGTTGTTGATGGTGGCCGTGTTGCTGGTCATGCCCCGATCCCTGTGGGCGGACACAACTTTTCTTTCTGGAAAGATCGGCGAATTTCCCATCAGTGTTTCCCTGGAACGAAATGAGGAAAAACTGTCCGGCTGGTATTTTTATCATTCAAAAGCCAAGGAAATCCGCCTGGACGGCAGTCTCGATCGCCAGGGAGCTTTTCGCCTGGAGGAAACCGCGGGCGACAAGAAAACGGGAATTTTCGAGGGAAGCGTAAAAGAGGGCCGTTGGACCGGAACATGGCGCAAAACTACCGGCGCCGCTCCTCTGGCCTTCTATCTTGAAGAAAACCGTAATCGACTCAAGAATTTAAAAGATAATTATAATTGCACGGCCAAGGAGCGTGATGCCAAATATCATTATACCTATATCCGGAAACTGAAACTTGCCGTCGCGGACGGGGTCGTGAAAGAATTCGAGGCCGTTCAAGGGGCTTACGGTGACGATCAGGATGAGCAGACGTGTTCCATCGACTTGAAGGATTTGAAGCAGGTGACCTCGGATGTGGGGATCCTGCTTCAGGCCAAGGACGATAATGCCGGAAATGAAAATAAAAAATGCGCGATCCGCATTGTCGGCGATCCGGACATTTTGTGGATACGGTTTGGAGATTCATCCGAAGAAGGAAACGACTGCCGCGGGGTCGACTCGGTTATGTTTTGCAGCCCCCGCGACATCATTTTGGATCGCCGGACCCGGAAATGCCAGGTTCTTAAATAAACTCGAACATGCGGGCGGGCGCATTCCCCGGAGCTTGCCGAGGGGCGCTTGAATAAGCAGATTCAGCCCGTATATCTTCCGAGGAGGCTTTAAATCATTATGATTACCAGACGCGACTTGCTCAAGATGTTCTGTGCCCTTCCTGTTATCGCCGGTCTGCCACGACTTGGACACGCGCAAAATATCGTCGATTTTCCGCAATTGAAAAAAGGGTATGCCCAACGTCTGAAAAAGATTCTGGCCGCCGGCGAGCTGCCCTATATCGATATCGAAAGCTCATGTAATTCCCAGAAGCTGGATATCGATTCCATGGCCAAAAGCCTGGATCGCCTTAACATCGGGCTGATGGCTCTTTCCGCGGACATCGGCAAGGGGCAGTTCGAAAAAGGCGTGCGGTTTGACAACTTGTCGGAAAGGCTGCTCGCCGGTTATCCGGACCGTTTCATTCCCGTGGGCAACGGCGGGCAATCCCCAGCCCTGACCGAGGCTACAGACGAGTTTTTAGATGCTCAGGAAGCCGCGGCCCGGAAGAAGCAGATCATGCTTCTGGGGGAATTCGAATTCCGCCACTACCCCTCACCCAGACAGGTAAAACGCGGCGAAATGGACCGCGACGTCCAAATTCCGATCGACGGCCCGATCGGGCATCGATTGTTCAGCCTGAGTGAAAAAACCGGGATGTCGTTCCAGCTTCACTATGAAATAGAGAATGAACTGCTCGGGCCGCTGGAATCAATGCTGCAAAAGTATCCGCAGGCCAAGGTAATCTGGTGCCATCTGGCTCAGATACGCTATATGGAACGCGCTTCCCGCTATACGCCCGTATACATTGATGGCTTGATCAAGCGTTTCCCGAATCTGCATTTTGATACCGCGTTTGGAGACGCCGGTTCGGTATACCCTCTCAGTAACCAGCGGCATTCCCGGGTGTGGGCGGACGATGGCCGCCTGAAGCCTGAATGGCGCGACCTGATCGTCGCCTATCCGAAGCGATTTTTATCCGCCTTGGACCTGGGCGGAGATCGCCTTCAGCGGATCGATGAATACGATCAAAAACACAGAACTTTCTTGAAAAACCTGCCGACTGAAACGCAACATAACGTGGCGTACCGTAGCGCCTGGTCGCTGTTGTTTGGCGAGGATTTTGGTTGAGGGATCATTCAGCCTTCTTGCTTATTATGTCATGGATATTTTTGTTGAAGTAAACTAAATTTGTCGTATCTTGACAGGGTAGGAGTACGAACATGAGATCGGAAGCCCTGGAAACACGTCTGATGAAACGAATCGACCGCAAGCGCGGCGACGTGTTCATGCGCGCGGACTTCAAGGACCTTGGTGGTTATGATCAGGTTGGCCGCGCCCTTCGGCGGTTGGTTAGTAAGGGCCGTCTTGTGAAAATCGGACAAGGCCTCTATGCTCGGGCCTTAGAATCGCCTTTCGACGGCACGCCGTCGCCGGTCAAAGGGCTTCGCACTCTGGCGGCGGAAGCCCTTAAGCGACTCGGCATCGAAAGCGCGCCGACGCGCCTCGAGCAGGAATATAATACCGGCCAGACGACGCAAATTCCGGCCGGCCGGACAATCGGCGTGACCAAACGCGTGCGGCGGAAGATCGGCTACAACGGAATCTATGTGAGCTTTGAGCGTGATCGACCGGCATCTCGTTGAACGGGTTGCAGGCGCGCTCGCCACGGATGAGGGCCTGGTCGAAAAGGACTGGCAAGTGGTTCGCGCTATTGGCGTCCTTGCCTCGCTTGACCAAGGTGACGTGACGGCGGTCTTTTCGGGCGGCACGTCGTTGTTGAAGGGCTGGGGGCTCATCAAACGGTTTTCCGAGGATATCGATTTCAAGGTCGCGATGCCGACCGTGCAGAGCGACACAGCCAGCCGCAAACAGCGCCGTGCATACCGGGTCCGGGTTCTCTCGGCCTTGGCAAGCAACGGCTTTTCTCAGGTCGGTGACCCCCTGATTGGCAATGAAAGCCGATTTTTTTCGGCCAGCCTCGCTTACCAAAGCCTCTTCACCCCAGGGCGAGGACTCCGGCCCCACATTCGCGTTGAGATGTCTTTCCATGCTCCGGCACGAGTGCCGATCAGGCGGCCGATCCAGTCGCTAATCGCTTTGGCGCAAAAACAGCTACCGGAAGTTCCAAGTTTTCCGTGTGTGGATCCCCTAGAGACGGCCGCCGATAAGCTGAGCACACTTGCTTGGCGCGTCTGCTCGCGAGAAAGAGGGGGTGCGTATGACGATCCGACGATCATTCGGCATCTTCATGATCTGGCAGCTCTCGAAGGCTACCTCAAGGGATTACTCGGGTTTTCGGAACTGGTGCTAAAAACGGCGGCTGATGATACGGGAAGGGGCGGAGCGACTGTACCTAAAGGGCATTCGGAACGATTCGCCACTATGCTAAACATTCTGGATGGCGACAAGCGGTGGGCGTCCGAATATGAATCATTTGTGTTGCAGGTATCGTTCGCAAAGCCGGGCGAAACCATCAGCTTTGCCGAAGCGCTCGCAGCCACAAGGCGGCTGGTAAAAACCGCGGGAGCGAGCGCGGATGAAAACGCCAAATATGACGAGATGGAACTTGCCAAACAATCTATGCCAAATGATGATCGGGCATAAATCACGCTACAAAATGCAGCCTAGTCTTTCAAAATGCTAAGATATTACTTTATCTGGAGTTTAAGAGAATCGGCCGATAATTTTCCAAAAGAATAAGAAATTCAATAG
>JADFXS010000163.1:0-3727 GCA_015233515.1 Deltaproteobacteria bacterium
GGAACTGGTCGCCCTGATCGGCTCCGGAGGCAAAACCACGTTGATGTTCGCGCTAGCCGCGAAAATGGCCGTCAACGGGTTGCGGGTCTTGACCACCACCACGACCAAGATATTTCCACCAACTTCTCAGCAAAGCAAAATAGTCGTCGTCAACCGTGATCCGGATGAACTGATCGCTCGCCTCAAATCCGCCTTCAAGCTCCTAAACCACGTTACCGCTGGCTTCGACCGGACCGAAAACCATAAACTGTCAGGCCTCCCCCCCGAGGTTGTGGATGAACTCTTCCAGTCGGATTTAGCGGACGTCATCCTGGTTGAAGCCGACGGGGCCAAAGGCTGCCCCTTTAAGGCGCCGGCCGCCCACGAACCGGTCATTCCCCGGACAGCCACACTGGTGATTCCGGTCTTCGGCCTGAGCGGCCTGAATCAACCTCTGACCGAAAATACGGTCTTCCGGCCGGAGCGGTTTACCGAAATATCGGGCTGCCGGCCGGGGGAAATCGTCACCATCGAGCATCTGGCCCGAATCCTGACGGCCCCCGGCGGTTTATGCCGAGACATCCCCTCTTCGGCCCGGGTTATCCCCTTTTTAAACCAGGCCGAGGTCATGGACGAAAGCGCCTCTCGAGCCGCGGCTCAAACCTTGAGCCGACAAGTTTCCGGCCTGGCCGAAAAAATCCTATGGGGAAGTTTGAAAAACGATTGGATAAATACCACGGCCTGAACCTGAAAAATGAACCTCCCCGCGGCAAGATGCGGGAAATGCGCTTGCCTGTGAGGTAATTGCAAAACTAGTAGTTTTGCAATTACCTCCTGTTATTGAAATAGTTTCAGACCTTGCCCTCGATAATAAAGGGCTTGATATAATATTTGCCATGTTAATTAACTAGTTAGCCTTAATTTCGTCTTCGCGCATCTGCAATTCCCGCGAATTATGCCGAAATTCCTTTGAATATGATGGATTTATCTTGATTTTTTTGTTATAATCGGTGCTCTTTCGACCATGTGAATTATATAAATTGCATTAAATAAAGTTAGGGCGGCGCGCAAGAATTCCATGACATCTAGCGATGCCGCCGGTCCGGCCAAAACACAAATCGGTATCCGGCCGGGCTAGGCTCCCCAAAAAAGCGAGTTCGTCAGAAGTCAAATCTGAAGAGGAAAAGAATAAGCTTCATGGCCAAATACTTCATCAATCACCCGATTGTCGCCATTGTCATAGCCATAATCATGCTGATCGTCGGAATCGTCGCGATTATGGGCCTGCCCATCGCCCAGTTTCCCAATATTGTTCCGCCCGAGGTCCAGGTTCAGACGACTTATATCGGCGCCGACGCTCTGACCGTGGAACAATCGGTGGCCACGCCGATCGAGCAGCAGATGTCCGGTGTGGATAACATGAACTACATGTATTCGTCCAACGCCAACAACGGCCAGATGACGCTTAATGTAAATTTCGACGTCAAAACCGATCCCAACAAAGACCAAATTTTAACCCAGATGAGGGAATCCCAGGCTGAATCCCAGTTACCCGCCGACGTTCGCAATTATGGAGTTACAGTTCTCAAATCGACTTCCTCGCCGCTCTTGATGTTCGCCCTTTATTCTCCTAACGGAACTTACGACGCCAATTTCCTGACCAACTATTCTTATATAAATATAAACGATCAAATAACCAGGGTTCCGGGCATAGCCAGCGTTCAACTCCAAGGCGGGGGGCCGTACGCCATGCGTTTCTGGGTCCGCCCCGATCAATTGGCGAAACTCAATATTACCGTCGCCGAGATCGTGAGCGCGGTCCAAAAGCAAAATAACGTCAATCCCGCCGGCCAAATCGGCGCCGAACCGGTTCCTCCAGGGCAAGAATTCACTTACGCCGTCCGGGCGCAAGGGCGCTTGGAAACTCCGGAAGAATTCGGCAATATAATTGTTCGGGCCAATGACGACGGATCGCTGGTTCGCCTCAAGGACGTGGCCCGGACTGAACTGGGCGCGCAGACATACAATGTTTCGGGTCGTCTCAACGGTAAACCGGCGGCGATCATATCCTTGTTTCAGCTACCCGGTTCGAACGCCATCAAGGCCGCCGAAGGCGCCAAGCGAACCATGCGCGAACTCCAGAAAAAGTTCCCCAAAGACCTGGATTATGTCGTGGCGCTGGATACAACCCTGGCCGTGACCGAAGGCCTGAAAGAGATTATCACCACGCTTTGGGAAGCTCTGGCGCTGGTCATAATCGTCGTCTTTTTCTTTCTTCAAGGCTGGCGGGCGACCCTTATACCACTTTTAGCCGTTCCCGTTTCCTTGATCGCCACATTCGTTACCTTCCCGCTTTTCGGCTTTTCCATTAACACCCTTTCTTTGTTCGGCCTGGTTTTGGCCATCGGCTTGGTGGTGGACGACGCCATAGTTGTGGTCGAGGCGGTGGAACTCAACATCGAGCACGGTTTGCCTCCTAAAGAAGCGACCATCAAGGCTATGGACGAGGTTTCGGGACCGGTCGTGGCTATTGCTCTAATCCTTTCGGCGGTTTTCGTGCCCACGATTTTCATTCCCGGCATCACCGGCCGCATGTACCAGCAGTTCGCGGTGACCATCGCCATTTCAGTCATAATCTCCGCCTTTAACGCCCTCTCCTTAAGCCCGGCCCTGTCGGCCCTGCTTCTTAGGCCCAAAACCGAGTCGGCCGGGATTTTGGGACCTTTCTATAAATGGTTCAATAATACGTTTGGGCGCATAACCAATGCCTATGTCAAGATTTGCGGCGGACTCATCCGCAAACTCGCCATCAGCCTCATCCTGCTCGTGGGCATAAGCTTGCTCGGCGGCTTTTTCGGGAAGACAATCCCCTCGAGCTTTCTCCCCGAAGAAGATCAGGGATATGCCTATGTAAGCGTCCAACTCCCCAATGCCGCCTCGCTCCAAAGAACGAGCGAGGCTTGCCGTAAGATAGAAAAAATAATAATGGAAACACCGGGCGTGGAATACTGTTCAACCATCGTTGGCTACAGTATGCTGAGCGGCGTTCAAAATACTTATAGCGGCTTTTTTTTCGTCTCTCTAAAAAAATGGGAAGAGCGCAAGGCGCCTGAAGAAAAATATGAAGCCATTCTGGCTCATATCAACAATCAGCAGGACAAATTACCCGAAGGCATCCTTTTCGCTTTTTCACCGCCAGCCATTCCCGGCGTCGGGACATCGGGGGGCGTCACCTTCATCCTGCAGGACAAAGCCGGCAAGGACGCGGAATTTTTGGCCCGCAATATGAAAATTTTCATGGACGAGGCCATGAAACGGCCGGCAATCGCCGGAATCAACACCACTTTGATTCCGACGGTCCCGCAGACTTTCGTAAAGGTGGATCGCGACAAAGTCCTGAAGCAAGGGGTTGATCTCGGGGAGGTCTATACGACCATCAAGACCTTCATGGGTGGAACTTTCATAAACTATTTCAACCACTTCGGAAGACAGTGGCAGGTCTATATTCAAGCCGAGGGCGAATACAGGACCTCGGCCGAACATCTGCGGCAGTTTTTTGTCCGTAATGATAAGGGGGACCCGGTTCCTCTGTCGGCCTTAACCAAGATAGAAGCCCAAACCGGACCTGAATTCACGATGCGCTACAACCTTTATCGATCGGCGCAACTCAATGTCAGCGCCAAGCCCGGCTTCAGTTCCGCCGATGTCATGAACGCCCTGGAAGAAACCTTCTCCGAGACCATGCCCA
>JADFXS010000163.1:3746-6394 GCA_015233515.1 Deltaproteobacteria bacterium
TACATGGGGATGTCTTTCCAGGAAAAACAGGCCCAGACGGGAGTGTCGCCCGGCATAATTTTCGGTCTGTCGTTCATATTCGTCTTTTTAATTCTAGCTGCTCAATATGAAAGCTGGTCACTGCCCTTCAGCGTTTTGCTTTGCACTCCCATCGCCGTTTGCGGAGCCTTTGCCGGGTTATGGTCCAGAAGCATGGAGAATAACCTCTATGCCCAAATCGGCTTGGTCATGCTGATAGGCCTGGCGGCCAAAAACGCGATTCTAATCGTCGAATTCGCTAAAATGGAATACGACAAGGGATTGCCGATTTACGAAGCGACTTTGAAAGGCGCCAAAATCAGGCTGCGCCCCATTATTATGACCTCTTTAGCCTTTCTCTTCGGTTGCGTCCCCCTGGCCATCGCCAGTGGGTCCGGGGCTATTTCCCGACAAGTCATGGGAACGACCGTAATCGGCGGCATGATGGCGGCCACGGGCATAGCAATTTTTCTGATTCCGGTGGCCTTCTACGTGGTCGAAAAACTGACCCATAAAAAAGAAAGCCATGCCTCGGGTCAGACCGAGACAGTCCATGAGGAATGAACATTAACAAGCTGTTTTCGGTCGGCATAGTCGAGGGATATTACAAACAAAACCAAATGGACCCAGGAGGAAGTTTGGAAAACGACCGGCGAAATGCCCCGGTCTGAACCTGCAAGTCCTGATCATGGATCGAACCTCAGGTCTGAGCTAGGTTTTTGAACGCCTTTCTTTGGGCGGCCTTTCCAACCACCGCCAGTATGTCCCCCGCGGCCAATCTGAAGTCCGCTTCAGGGTTCGGAAGAAACTCCCTATTACGAATCAAGCCTACGACCGTTACGCCGGTGCGGCGACGCACATCGGCCATTCGTATCGTTGTCCCTATAAGGCAGCTTGGTTCACGAAGGGTCACCCAGGTCGTTTCCAAGAGGTCCATCGCGTATTTTAGTTGAGCTACGGCGCCTATTTCCTGGTTGGGTTCCCGGGAAAACCTGTATTTATCCATCCGTGACTGATCGATATAATTTTGTATTTCGCCGGCCGGTAAATCAAGACGGATCATGGTTTGCCGGGCCATTTCCAGGCCCGCTTCCAGTTCCGGCCAGATTATGGTTTGGACGTTCAGATCATGAAGAGCTTTCATTTGTTCGCCATGCTCGCACCTGGCGACGATTTCCAAATCCGGGGATATGGCGCGAACATTATGGATGACGGACAAGGCGATCATTGACGTTGGAATGGTCAGAAGCAGTAACCGCGCTTTCTTGACTTCGGCCGCCTCGATAACCGGGAGTTGGCCCGCATCGCCATAAATGACCGTGAACCCGGATTTTCGGCACTCTTCCACTTCATTGAAATTGAGTTCAATTATGACGGAATCGACTCCGAGCATTTGAAGCACATATGCCACATGACGCCCGACCGACCCGCCTCCGGCAATGACGATATGGTCGGTTAGACCGCCGGACGGGAGGTTCATGGTCTGGACCGGATCGTTTTTATGCCGCTTTCTGCTGAAAGCGTAGATTGGTTTGCTCAGGCTGGAAATTATCGGCGTCAACATCATGGTAATGATCGCCGCGGTGAGAGCCAGGGAATAGATTTCCATGTTGATGGATTTGGAATTAATTCCGACTCTTGCCAATACGAATGAAAATTCGCCGATTTGAAAAAGCCCCAAACCTACGGCCAGCGGCACGACATTTCGATAGCCGAAAATAAAAGCCAGCGCTGAAAAAATCAACCCTTTGCCAACCAAAACCAAAATCACGGTCAGCAATACGATATCCAAGTGATCAATCAAAAAAATGGGATCCAGTAACATTCCAACGGAGGTGAAAAATAAAAGTCCGAAAATGTCCCGTAACGGAATAACCTCGCTTAAGGCTTGATGGCCGAATTGCGATTCGGCGATAACCATACCGGCGACAAAGGCTCCGAAGGCAAAAGAAAGGCCTAGAAGATAGGTTCCATAACCGACGCCCAGGCCAACCGCCGTTACGGCTAATATGAAAAATTCGCGTGAATTTCTGGCGGCGATATAAGCCAGAAGGCGTGGGATAACCTTGGTGCCGAGTGCGATCATGGCGCCCAAAAAAACCAGGGATTTCAGAGCCGCCCAACCCAATACAGGCAGCCCGGTTGTCGGATCGCTCAATTGAGGGAGGATAATCATCATAGGCACGACGGTCAGATCTTGAACCACGAGCATGCTGATCATAACCCGGCTGGACAGTGTGCCCATCCAACCCTGATTCATTAAAGTTTTTAAAATGACCATCGTGCTGGACAGGGAAATCATCGCCCCGAACCACAAGGCCCCCTAGTTGTCCCAGCCTAGTCCTTTGCCCAGGCCATAACCATAAGCCATGGTCAAGGCGACCTGTATCGGCGTGCCGATGAGAGCAATTCGCCACACCGGTTTGAGTTCCTTCAGCGAAAATTCCAATCCAAGCCCAAACAGCAGAAGAGCCACGCCGATTTCAGCCAGCAGCTCAATTTCATGTATTCCGGAAACGGTCACACCGCCGGTGTGTGGACCGACTATAATGCCGGCCAGGATGTAACCCAGGATCAACGGCTGATTTAGTCGTTGAGCCGCCAAACCGACTAGAAGCGCCGCCACGATT
>JADFXS010000164.1 GCA_015233515.1 Deltaproteobacteria bacterium
CCGGCCACACAGTCAGGATCTGACGGGCTCTTATCAACGCATTCGATATCATAAACAAAGAACTTGTAACGACCATCATTAAATTCCGTCAACGCTTTCAACACGGAATAAAGCACCATAAAAGGAGAATTGCGGACCAGTCGGTCATAAACGAATCCAATATGGACCTGTTTCACTACCTGCCGCTTTTGAGCTGGCTTAAGCTGGTACCTGGGTATTAATCTATGAATAATATATTCACAAAAAGGTTGGTCGATTTCCTCGTTGAATTTTCGCAATTCTTCTTGGGTTTGGGTCAAATTCCCGTATAGATGGGAAAGAGGGTAGTGCATTGAGAAGGCTAGCTCCGTCTGGTCATTTTCGATCGCCCAAAAAAAAATTTCTTTAAACCGGGGGTAGATACTCAACCAAACGGCATCCATCTCATAAATAATACTGGCAAAAACAGTAACGAACCAAAATAAGCAAGCCTTCTGGGCTAGTGTCTCCTTTTGGAAAAACTCAGCCGCAAACACATGCTGCTCGAATATCTTAATTATTTCGTCCCTGCTTGAAAAGAGACGATTGAATATTGCTTTTAACTCCGCGATTCCAAATGAGGCATTAAAGACGAAGTATCCCGGGATGTCTGCAAATCGTTTAATAAAATCAATCTTAGCCTGGGAAAGTGGGATGCCGATTAAACAATCGAGTAAAAAGACCTTTATAATTTGAACAATTCCAAGCCTGGGTCCAGACTGACGCCATTCTGTTAATATCTTGTTTTTCATTTCTTGTCCGGCCGGAGACTGCGGCAACCTTATGCCTGATTCCGTGAGTAAGTTGGAAAGTTGAATATAGTCTAGCTCAAGACCGTATGACCACAGTTGCGGAATGAAAAACGAATCGCGCAGTGCTGTAAAAAAGTTAGTATAGAGGAGGCGGAAATGCACTTGCCGGTAATTTTGAAATCGGTTTTCCAACTCGCAGAATAAATAGATTAAAGCGGCATTTTGTAGTTGCCCGAGCGCCCCTTTGAAAGCAGCTAGCACTTCATGGAGATACTGTTCAACATTGTTCTGCTGAAGGAGTGTTTCCAATCTACGGGCCAGATCTTTCTGAGCCACGGAAGGACGAATTATCATGATAGTCTCCTTCAATGTATGAGGTAGCAGGCGTAGGCAGAGGAGCGCATTACCACATTTATCTCTTAATTTAGGTTCATCCGACTAAAGCGTGCTTGGCCTCGTGAACGGCCCTGATTTTGAGTTTGAAAAATTCGATGTCCATGTAACCATAGGCTTGTTTTTTCATAAATCTTAATTTTGTTGTTTATTCCCTCCAATGGACCTGTGGAAATAGTGTGATCATGATAGGCCAATAGACCGAAACGGTGGCTGCCAAGTTTGGAAAATTTTTTTGAGCAGTTGGATATCAGTATAGCTGGCCCGATCAAACCAATTGTTCAGAAAGGCTTCGGCAATGGATTTGTTTGGTTGTGACCAAAATTGCCGCAAATCTTCTTTCATGTAGTAGGCCGTGGCCAGAGGTTGATTGAGTTCTAATGCCTCCTGGAGACGCTGCTGTTCATTTCCGCTCTTATCCAGATTCCCTGGGTTTTTGAGCAGTGACCAAAGTGTGCCCTTAAGTATCTCTTTCTCAATAACGGTGGCAGCCTAATGATATAGTTTCATCTTAGATCAGACAGCTTGTCGTTGTAAAGCTTGACCACATGAAAGTGATCGAAAACAATCATTGCGTCAGGCAGGTTTTTTTAACGGCACTGACGTATGCTGGAGACATATCAATCCACAGCCTTGACTTTGGCCGCTTTAAGGCTTTTCCAAAATGGTTCAAGGGTCTCAGCTCCTTTGCCGATGTTGATTTCGTCAATAGCGATCTGACTAATATCTTTCAATTTGGGCCTGGAAAAGCGTTTTTGTAGATTGTTCTTTTGGATTTCTTTGATGACATCCCAAGAGACCCCAAGATGCTCAGCTACTTCTGTTATGGTCATGTATCGAGACAGTTCCAGAACATAGCGTTCAAAAGCTTGCCAATAGGTCCGCCTATGATCAGCAAAGTCAACTTTCACCTGGCGAATGTGGCCGAAGTTCCGACGCATCACCCTTTGGATAGGCAAGGAAATCTACACCGACTTCTTACCGATCGGAACCGTACGGAATCGTCGCGCAACCTGTATAGATAAAATCTAATTTATAGAAGCGATCTTATGCTGTCAAGAATTATCGGTCCATTTTGGACAATGTTGATAACGACTACTTCTACGAGTAAACACCAGGTTATGATTTATTCGATTCATATAGCGTCAGGCATTTCTGAGCCATTCTTTCAACCGAAAAATTATTCTTGGCATGAATATGGCCCTTTTCTCCCAAAGATTTCCCAACTTCATGATATTCCAAAATATTAATAATACTATCGGCCATCCCCACAATGTCGCCGGAGGGATGTAAGAAACCAGTGAGTTGGTCCATCACGATTTCCGGCGTTCCTCCGGCCCGAGTGGCGACGACGGGGACACCCAGGTATTGAGCCTCCAAAAGTACGTTTGGAGTGCCTTCATGCTCGGAGGTAAGCAAGATGACGTCACAGGCCTTCATGATGGTAAAGACATCGGTGCGGCGTCCGAGCAGAAGAATATGATTAGTCAACTGAGCTTCCTCTATACTCCGGCGCATTTCCTCTTCTACAGGGCCGATCCCGGCCACAACAGCTTTTGCCTGCCGAAATGTCCTTTTAACACGTTGGAATACACTGATAAAATCAAGAGGCCTTTTTTCCGTACTTAACCTGAAAATGCCTCCGATCAAGGGTGTTCCGGCCGGGCAATTGATTTCCTTCCTAAAATCCATCGCCGCGGCATGTGTGGCCAATTGAAATTGAGAGAACTCTAACCCGTTGTAAATCACAGGGATCCGCTCAACCGGCAGCTTGAGCCACCGCGCATAATCCTCAGCCCCATTTCGGGAGTTATTGATCAATAAAATCCTCCGACTCTTCAGCAGTACACGATACCAATCCAAAAACCAGGGGTAATACATCCAATCAAAATGAGATGGATTAACATTTCTGCCACTTAAAATAATTTGCGGGACACCCGCAATCAATCCAGCCAGCCCACCAATAATATTAGGATAATCTAACCAGCAGTGTAAGACGTCGGGGTTGATGGTCATCAATTCGTTGATCAGAGCTAAAATTTTCAGAGCTATAAAGGGAGGCAAATATTTTAACCATCTCCCGTTGGCGCCGGAGTACGCTGCGAGTCTTTGAACAACTGTTCCTATGTCATGGAATACTGCCATCCTATTAGGGAGATTTTGTTCCCGGAGATAATGGCTATAATGACCGTAATCGCCACTCAAGGCATTAGTGGTTAACGGTATGACTTTTAAACCCATATCTCTAAGTTTTACGGCCAGGTTATACAGTTGCCGCTCGGCCCCGCCCGGCCCCAGTTGACCGATATATTGGACGGATGTGAACTCGCGGTCCGAGGAAACCGGTCTGGGAGCTGGATGTAACCGGTTGTTCCATCGCAACTCCAAGGACATCAAGGTCCGTTCAATAGTAGGCCAGGAGAACATATCTTCGGCTAAGGACTTTATATATGAATAATGATATGTTCTTGAATTCGTTCGTGGATCGGAATTGTCCGAGGAGGAAAAATAGATTTGGTCATATATATGGGCATACCGACCGGCACCCTGGTTTATGATGTCTCCATGAACGCTGTGGGCCGGACCCAACGGGACCCCGTTTTCAAACAGCTTTATCCGGGAGCTGCTCCGGATGTCGCAGAAATACGGTGTCGATGCCGGAACCTTATAAGAATAGCCGGCATCGTGAGTTATTTTATCGTGAGTTACTTTTTTTTTTATTCTATCTGATTTAAAGATTGACATGATCTTCTTTCACAAGTTCTAAGACCACCATTGTTGCGGGGACAGGTCATGAAGTCACTTTTATCAACATCCAGTAGGTTCGGCCGTTTCGGTTAGGATCCGAATTGTCTGAAGAAGAAAAACACAGCCATTCACCCCAATGTGAATAGGCTCCGCCGCCTTTCTGTCTTATCTCGTCATGAAGCATATAGGGTGGGCCAAGTTCCTGACCGTTCTCGAATAGGGTGAGCGGTGAAGTGCAGATCAAGTCATCTTCCGTATCCGCCAGGTTTGCCAGGTGGGGAAGATAAGCCAACCACATGTTTTGCCCCGCTTGCTTAAATGGCCCTTTTAGGATCAGGCCGTGCCCGTTAACCGCCTTGGCCAGTTTCCGCTTATTGTTAACCAGATGATCCATGAAGCTATGGTGCAGATTCCTCAAGTATCGATTGCGGGTGGCCACCTCTGCTTGGTCTATTTTCGGCCCGACCCGTTTGAGGCTGATCATTGCCCCACGGAAATCTTCCCATAACCACTGGCCGGAATCGAGCAATTCATTGACGAATCTGGCCACCCCATGAAAGAGCGGCTGATACACCGAATAGTCATGAAAAACCACGATGGCTTCTTCCGACAGGTGGGCGAAAAAATGACAAAAATCGGCTTTAACGTCATCATATGTATGAAAAGCGTCGATAAAAAGAAGGTCAATGGGGCCGTGCGACCAGGCTACCTCCACGGACTTCATCCGATAAAAGGTCAGCCGGTCATTCCACGGAGTGGTGTTCTTAATAAATTCTTTGTAGTCCTGCTCGCCGCTCACCAGGGTATAGCCCCAGCGCTGATCATTGGTGTCGATAAACGGATCAACCGCATAGACCTTGTTTTTTCGATAATTGGAGCCTAACAGCAAGGCCAGGGTGGACTTCCCGTGGAAACTGCCTAATTCCAAGATATTGCCTGATGTCTTGCCCGCCAAATCGTACAATTGTTCCAACTCCCAGCGATGCACATGCCCTTGAACTCTTTCTATCGTTCTGATATCATCTTGATTGGCCTGAGTCGGGACAATCGGCGGAGATAAGAACGTCTCTAACCCGCCTTCGATTTCTGCTCTTCCATTAGTAATATCAAAAATATATATGGAGCGGATGGCTGCCCGGATGTTCTTGACGTCCTTGACCTGTTCGAGTAACGCTGTTTCCCGGGCCTGAAGCTCCCGCTCTTTATCCTGGAGCCGCTGTTTCTCGGCCAGAAAATCCACTCTACCCCACAACCTGACCAACATTCTTTCTGCCCAAGACGTTATGCTTCGTTTCATTTAGAAACCACCTGGGATCCCGTTAGGCGTTGCCCGCGCACTGCGGTGTCCCACGGAAACGTCCGGATGTTAACCAGCCCCGCATCTCGAAACCAGGTCGCCACTTCCTGGGGATTATGGATTTCAAGATATTTAGGGGAATAGCCGTCAAAAGTGTCCAAAATATCGTTTTCCACTCCTTGGCCCTGGTGGCTGAAAGGAAAAATCCAAGAGACGATCCGAACCAGAGGCTGGTTAAAATGTTTATCGGCCCAAGGCACGAACACTCGGCACCATCGGTAAAACCATTTAATCGGAATTCGGTTGGTAAAGGGGATCCAGGCGGCCCGCTTGGCATAATCGTATCGGTCCGGATAAACCCAAATGCAGATTTCTCCACCCGGTTTGAGTAACGGCAGGAGCCGGTTAAAGTAGGATCTGGCGTCCGGGGTGTGGTGCAGAGTCCCGATGGAAACGATCAAGTCAAAGGTTTCTGGAGCAAACGGTAACCGGCCGATATCCGCCTGGGCAATAATCACATTGGGCCGGTCATGAAGATTCAGGAAAGCAGCTTCCACGGCATAGCTCAAATCCACCCCGATAACATTGGCCCCCCAGCCGAACAGGATATCGGCATATCGGCCTGCGCCAACTCCTGCGTCCAAGACCAGTTTGCCCCGTACCTGGTCTGGATCCAGGCCGGGTTTTTCGATAAAAGTGTGCTCTGAAAAGATGCCTCCAGTGAGCGAGTCCAGTTGGGTGCCGAAGTGAATATTCCATTCAAAACTAAAGGTATCGGTATACAAATCGCTAACCACAAAGCGAGGAATGCCGGCGACGATGGGCCACCTGACCCCGGCCGGACTGATCAAGGCGCCATCTTGCAGCCTCAGCGGAAGGCCGGAATCAGGGCAGCGAAAGATATCATAATTTATTGTTTTATTGAATCGAACCACCCTGTTCCTCTCATTCGGAAAACGTATAGGTCCGTCCGTTGGTCCTGGGGTCGGAATTATCTGAAGTGGAAAAAATAACCCGACTACCCCAATGCGAGTAACGGCCCAGGCCCAGGTCTCTGATGTCGGCATGAACTGCATGGGCCGGGCCCAGCGGTCGGCCGTCTTCCCGCATGGCCAGACTCGATCGGCCAAAATTGTCGGGGATAAGCAGTTCCGGCACACGGGCGACCTTGCCATAGCTTT
>JADFXS010000165.1:0-1223 GCA_015233515.1 Deltaproteobacteria bacterium
GCTCGATGGAGACATGAGGGGATAGCGGTGGGAATACTTATTCTCATCCAGTACCAGTTGCTTACCCAATCGGGCCGGGGTGTTTACCACTAGAGGGCCTAATAGATTGGCGGTCATGCCTTTGGGATTGCCACGCGGGATGGTAACGATGACAAAGAGGCTGAGATCCTCGGGGGCGGAGGCTTTCATGGCGGTAAGCAGGGAGGCCGGGTAAGGAATTTGATAATCAGGCTTGAAGACCGCCGGGTTCACGATGACAAAGGCCAGATCAGGATCATTGAGGGCCTGGAACCAGTAGAAAGGCGAGTCCGGCTTATGGCGGATAAGCAAATACTTTTGTTCTTCGGGGAAGCCGATCAGTCCGCCCGGAACTTCGATGATTGTCCCGGCATCGATTTCAATTTCACCAAAACGGCTAGTCTGGATTTTCACCGCCTACTCCTGCCTTAGAGCTTTATCCCGGCCCACAGATCGGCTGCCGCTGTAAAATCGGCCAAATCCAGGCCGGCGGCTTGCCGGTTCTGTGCCTGAATGCGTTGATAGACTGCTTCCCGATGCACGGATGTATTGGCCGGGGCCTGTATACCGAGACGCACTTGCCTACCTTTGATATCGATGACCTGAATTTTGACGTCGTCCCCGATGGCAACTGTTTCGCCGATTTTTCGGGTCAGAATTAACAAAGCCGGCCTCCCGTGGAAAACTCAAACCCTGGGGACTTCCAAACAAATAAGGCGCACCTTAGTTGGGCAAGTCCTGATTTTTCGGCATCATAACACATCGTCCTTATATTTTCCATCCATCAGACCTCATGGCGAGAATATCGGACAATAGATTGTAATTAATATCAATTTCAAATAAATCCACGGCATATCCAGAAAGAATGACTCCATGAGCGTTTCCTTATCTAGTATCTGACCCATCGCGCCTCGGCGGATTGTCTAGCCAAGCAAGATGCGCATATGGTCGTTTCGAAGCGAAGCGAGAAATCCCCGCGGCCGCCAAAGCCGACCTCGAAACCCTAAATAATCACCATTCCGTAATGATAAGCTACTGTTGTTTCATGGGAAAGTCGTATTCGCGCGGAATCGGTCTGAAAGCTGAATCGACGCCCGGCTTGATTTCTAGATGCAGTTATAGAGCATCATCAATATCACCCCTATTTTTTTATCTTTCTTGTTGGGTTCCAGAAGTTATTGACGATCTTTTTAAAGAAAATATGA
>JADFXS010000165.1:1258-6378 GCA_015233515.1 Deltaproteobacteria bacterium
GTCGATAAGAGAGTTAATAATATTATGACCTGATGGAAAGAGATTCAGGGTCGCGAGAGAATAGTTGGAAAATGTCGGAAGTAGTTCGATATTTGCCGTTAAAAATCGGCATGTTAAATTAATGAATAACTTTAGATGATTCTTTAAGTTCTCATGAGATAAAGCTAGGGTGAAGTTAAAAAAAATAAAAGTAAATGCAAAAATCTCTAAAGTAAATTTGATAAGAGCCGATAAGTTGTTTAACAGAGCTTGATAAGAATCGAAGAAAGCTAATAGGGGAGGACAACATGAACCAAAGCGCAGTCAATCGGAACCTGAGTTTGATCAAAGGTCCTGGCATCGTCTCCAATCCGGAACTGACTTTTCTTGGAGGTCAAACTCCGGGTTTGAATCAGACTCGAGTCCTGGCGGCCAACTACCAAAGCCGCTTGGTCAGACCCGCGGATCTGGATGCTTTTCTGCAAGTGCAGGTCCACGCTTTCTAAGATGATGTCAAGTTGATTGGTGAAACAGTTAATTAGGTAAATCTGGTAGTCGGATAGTGGATTGAGGAGTTTGCCATGAGTTTAGTAGTTAATCACAACATGATGGCCATGACCGCGGCTCGGAATTTGGGCATCATTTATGGCCGTCTCTCTCAATCGACGCAGCGGCTTTCCTCGGGTTTGCGGATCAACTCCGCGGCTGACGACGCCGCCGGTCTGGCCATCAGGGAATTGATGCGCGCGGATATCGCCGTCATGCAACAGGGTAGCCGCAATGCTTCCGATGGCATCTCCATGATTCAAACGGCTGAAGGCGCCATGTCGGTTATCGATGAAAAACTGATCCGCATGAAAGAGTTGGCGGAACAGGCCGCCACGGGCACCTATACGACCATCCAGCGCGATATTATGAATTCGGAATACCAGGCGATGGCTGCGGAGATCGATCGGATCGCCAATTCCACCAACTTCGCGGGAACAAAACTGCTGGACGGCAGTGTCTCCAGCACCAATTATGGTCTGGGGCTGAAAGTTCACTTTGGGACCGGCAATAGTGCGGCGGAAGACTACTACTTCGTAAAAATCGGCGATGTGCGAGCGACCAGTCCCACCGGTTTGCGGATCGGCGGGGACGCCAGGACCGATATTTGGGGTACGGCCGGTACGACCGGAACCGGGGCCGGAGGTTGTTGCGGCACCGGTTTTCTCTCCATGAGCGCGCCGGTCGCCAATTGGAATTCGGGCGATGTCTTTGCCTTCGGTTACAACTGGGACTTGAAGGCCAGCAACTCAACTTCGGCCTTGACCACCGGCAAATACATGGCCGGCATGTACCAAATGGGTAGCGGTTCGTCTTTGCAGAGTCTGATTAATGCGGTTAATATGGGTTCGCAAGCCCGGGTTAAAATAGATTTTCATCACTATGATTCCAATGTAATGGTTTCCAGTGCCAACGGCGCGGCTCACCGCATCTGTCTGGGAACGGAAACCTACATCTGGGGCAGCGCCGGGTTGGGAAGTATCACCGGATCAAGCAATATCCAAATCCCGAATAACGCGACCTCCGCGGCCTTGGCATTTGTCAGCGCCGTGACGGCTTCCAGCAAGTCTTTCTGGGCTATGCAAGACAAGCATTCCGCCAGTGTGGTGTATCTCTTTACAAAAGCCGGGGGCAATTATAACTCCCTTAAGGCCTGCGACGATACTCTTGGCGTGGACGCCAACAGCGCCACCTATGCCGATCGGATCACCTGGGCCAATGTGGAGACCGATATGCTCAACAGCGCCGGAACCAATTTCAGTCTAGGCGGCTTGAAATGGGGAACTTTGCAAGCTGTTCCCACGGCCGCCGGGACCTACGGTTTGACCTTGAACGGCATGGATGTGGGAAAAAGCCGTGATTTGTGGGTCCTCAATGCCGGTTCAGGCGCCGCCTTTGATCTCAACACCCAACATTTGGGCGGTATGGCCAGTCTGGCCGGGTTGACGCGGCAAGACTTCACGCAGATTCAGGATGCCTCCGATGGAAATTGGCTAGGCGCGCACATCAGAACCCAGTCTCAAGCCCAAGAAGCCTTGACCGCCATTCAAAAAGCGATTGAACGTAAGGAAATAGTTCGCGCCAACCTGGGCGCTTATCAGAATCGACTGGAGAACACCATCACCAACCTGGGTATCATGGGTGAAAATCTCCAAGCTTCGGAATCGCGGATTTCGGATGTAGATGTGGCCGTGGAGATGACGGAATTCCAGCGGAATAATATTCTGGCCCAGGCGGCCACCGCCATGCTCGCCCAAGCCAACTCCCTACCGCAACTGGCTTTGACGCTCTTGAAATAATCAGGAGCCGACGGATAAATGATTTTCGATCTATTTTTTCCCCGGGGGCTTGGCTTTCGGGCTGAAACAGAGGATTAAGCCATGAACCGCATGTTGAATATGGAAACATTGTGTCAAATGTCCACGGTCCTGGCCAGTGGCCTACCTGAAGCGCGGTTAGATGAACTTCCCGCTGACTTGGCCGAAGTCCTGATCCAAGCCAAAGCCAATATGAACGGCTTGCCGGCTGTAATCGCCAACATGAAAGATGCGTTACGGGACTGCAACACCTTGGAGCTAGCCATTATTCGTCTGCAAGAACTGGCGGCCGAAGCGGCGGAGCTGCCTGAAAACGATCAAGCCGGCCGGGATGAACGGGAAAGAGAGTTCATCCGTTTGGCGGGAGTGGTGGCTCAGGTGGCCGGGGAACGTGGATTCACCGGCCCGAGGTTGACTCTCAAGACCAGACCCGAAGCCCAGGCGTCTCGACGCATACTGCGATACCTCGGCCCGCTCAAGGATGGATTGTCCGGTAATCTGGAAGAAACGACACGCTTGGTGTTGGTGGTCATCAAAGAAACCATGAACTTTTTGGAGGCGCTGACTCAAGCCTATCCGGAAACCGCGCATGAACACGGAATATCCGATCTCCTTTCGCGAACTTCATGGATTGTCGAAACCTTGCCGGTGGAGATTCAAGCGGGGATGATCCCACCTGGCGGACTTCACTGACGATCTAACGTCATTCCTTACCCGGGGACCCTCTTGACCCTGGAGGGTCCCATCATCCGATAGCATCTCTAGTGATTAAGCTATGTCCGTAGAGGTTTGCCCAGTGGAATATATATAAGATAAAAGATAAAATATTTACTTTAAAACGATGAATTATATATAAAATTTAAAAGAGTAAATGAGCTAAGTCTAACCGATAGACTTTTAACCGACCATCAAGACGTAGGGCATTGCATGCCAAGGAGGCCAATATGAGCTTAACAGTAAACCATAACCTGATGTCAATGAATGTGGCCAGGAACCTGGATGTTGTTTACAATCGCCTAGCCCAGTCCACCCAGAGGTTGTCCTCGGGTTTGCGGATTAATTCCGCAGCGGACGACGCGGCGGGCTTAGCCATCCGTGAAATCATGCGGACCGATATCGCCGTTATCAATCAAGGGGTTCGCAATGCTTCGGATGCGGTGTCCATGATTCAGACGGCGGAAGGCGGCATGTCGGTCATCGATGAGAAACTGACCCGTATGAAAGAGTTGGCCGAACAGGCCGCCACCGGCACTTACACTACGGTGCAACGAGACATCATGAACTCCGAGTACCAGGCCATGGCCAAGGAAATTGACCGAATCGCCAACGCCACCAATTTCAATGGCATGAAATTGCTGGATGGTTCCATGACCACCGCCAATTTTGGCCAGGGTATGAAAATACATTTCGGCACCGGTAACCAATCAGCCGAAGACTACTATTTCATCAGAATGGGTGATGTGCGCGCCACCGCGGCCAATGGCTTGCGGGTGGGCGGCGACGCCAAAAACGATATTTGGGGCCAAGCCGGCACTGGAGCGGCGACTGGAGGCGGTTGCTGCGGTAGTGGACCATCATCCCTGACTTCGGCCCTAACCGGAACCAGCGGCCGGACCTTTACCTATGGGTACAACTGGGACCTCAAAGGCGGCACTAAGGGTGACGTGGAAGGTTCACTGAGTAAAGCCAAATACTTGGGCGGGATGTACAGATTCACCAGCGGTGAGTCCCTTCAGCAGATCGTGGACCAGGTCAATGCCGGCAGTCAGTCGCGCATCAAGATCGAGTTCAGCGCGGGCGCAACCGGTCTAAATATCCGTAACGGTGTTACTTCATCATCCGCCGCCACTCGTATCTGCTTAGGTAATGAAGCTTACTATTGGGGCAGCTCGGCTTATGGCAAAGTGGCTGGCAAGGATATCAATAAACAATTGTCATCCGCCGCATCTTCGGCCGCCGGCCAGTTAGTCGTGGCCATCAATACTTCCAGCAAAAGCTTCTGGGCTATGAGGAGTGGTTCGTCCGTTTATGTGTTCGCTAAAAAAGGCGGCGACTTCAACAGCCTGCGCGGTTGCGACGAACAGGCCGGGTTGCTAGCCGGCAGCGCTTCAGCGGCCAATAAAATTAACTGGCGAAACGTGGAAACCGGAGTCAAGAGCAGCGCCGGGACCGCCTTCACTCTGGGTGGTAATCAATGGGGCACTTTCTCGCCCGCTCTTACCGCCGGCGGGACATATGCCTTGACCTTCAATGGTTTACAAGTCGGCGACCAGCATGATTTGTGGGTAGTGGATACCGGTAATTCGGCCGTATCCTCGGCCAAAGCCTTACCGACCGGCGGCACCTCGGCTAAGACGTACGGTGTCCTCGGAACCTTTGGCTCCGGCGCCGCTATATCGGCGAAAAGCATGATTGGTTTTACTCATGCTGATTTTACCGAACTCCAGAATGCCGCGGACGGTCAGTGGGCCGGTGCGGAAATCCGGACCCAATCAGCGGCCCAGGAGGCCTTGGATGCTATCACCACGGCGATTCAACGTAAGGATGTTATTCGGGCCAATTTGGGTGCATACCAAAACCGGCTGCAGAATACCATTACGGTCCAGGGTATCATGGCCGAAAACCTTCAAGCCTCGGAATCGCGAATTTCTGACTGCGACATCGCCACGGAAATGACGGAATTCACCAAGAACAACATTCTGGCGCAAGCGGCCACGGCCATGTTGGCTCAGGCCAACTCGCTACCACAACTAGCTTTACAGTTGCTCAAATAACCCT
>JADFXS010000166.1 GCA_015233515.1 Deltaproteobacteria bacterium
CCCTGGCGGGTATCGTGGTTGTTCAAATGATCCGGGAAGGGACCCCGGTGATTTACGGCTGTCAGTCCACTTCGGCCGACATGCGGACCGGCGGCTACGCCATCGGTTGTCCCGAGCATGCCCTTTGCGTGACCTGCGGCGCCGAGCTGGCCAGGTTTTATGGCCTGCCCTGTCGCG
This sequence comes from Deltaproteobacteria bacterium, assembly GCA_015233515.1. The sequence goes on from JADFXS010000166.1 coordinate 178, forward strand.
GGGGCGGATCCCCTACTGATGCCAAGCGCGTCTCTGTCCAGAGTGGCTACGAGAGCATGATGGTCATGATGGCCACCTGTCAGGCCAAGATAGACATCATCATGCACAGCGCCGGAATTTTGGAAGGCCACGCGGCTATGTCTTACGATCAATTTGTGATTGACCTCGAGATCATCGGGATGATCCGACGATTCATGAGAGGCATACATGTTGATGATGATTCCCTGGCTTTAGAGGTGATCAAGGACGTTGGTTCGGCCGGTCAGTTCCTGACGAACCCTCACACCTTCCGGCATTGTCGAAGCGAGTTCTGGACGCCGGAAATCAGCTTGAGGGGAGCGGTGAGTGGAAACGAGGCCGATGAGAAAATCATGGCGAGGATTCAAAAGAAACAGGAAAAAATGCTCTCCGGCTACCAAAAACCGCGGCTTCCCGGCAGTGTGGAATCTTCCCTCCATTCCTACTTGAAAGACAAGGGACTGGATCCCCATCTGCTCGCTTGCTGAGCAGGCCGCTGTTTTTAACCGGTGTGTACGAACATAACTAGATAGTGGAACGATGTACCGCAATGCGGGATTCAAAACAGACAGTTCAACCAAAAAATTGCGGGAAGCCTGAAATCAATAACTCGAATGCGAGGCTATAGAATGAAAGAAACTCTTTTTTTGAAAAATACGGAAACTTTTGCCGAGAGCATGATCCGCTGCGGTGTGCGTTGCCACTTTGCATATCCAATCACTCCCGCGTCCGACGTCATGAAGTATTCAGCAGTTAAATTGCCGCAATACGGAGGACGGATGGTGCAAATGGAAAGCGAACTGGCGGTGGCCAACGCCCTGGCGGGCTATGCTTGCACCGGTAAACTTGGCGCCACCTCAACCGCCGGTCCGGGCATGACCCTGATGCAGGAAACCATTTCTTTCATGGCGGCGGGAGAATTACCATGCATCATGCTCGACGCCATGCGGGTTGGACCAGGCGACGGCGATATCATCGGCGCTCAGAGTGACTACTATCAGGCCACCCGCGGCGGTGGGCACGGAGATTATCGGGTTATCGTGCTGGCGCCGTCCAATGGACAGGAAATCGCGGACTTAATGCCCCACGCGATAAAGCTGGCCTATAATTACCGGACACCGGTCCTCTTTGTCATCGACGGTGTAACCTGCCATATGACCGAATCCACTTCCTTTGCCGAACCTTACGATTACAGCGCCGATTTCGACACTTCCGGCTGGCGCTTTACCGGCACCAAGGATCACCCTAAGCGCTATCTGTTATCGGGCTGCTATTCCCACGAACAAGGCTTTGAGAGAAACGAGCGGCTGCGGAAAAAGTTCGAACAGATCAGGGTAAAGGAACAAATGTGGGAACAGGAGATGGTGGAAGACGCGGAAGTCCTGGTGGTGAGCTTTGGCATCCACGGACGCATGTCCAAGGACCTTGTTTCATCCATGAGGGCTCATGGCAAAAAGGCGGGATATATCCGGCCCATCACCCTATGGCCTTTTCCGGAAAAAGCGTTCGAAAAGCTTCCGGCTTCACTCAAGTCAATCCTCGTGGTCGAAATGAACCATGGACAGATGATCGACGATGTCCGCTTGGCGGTAAATGGGCGCGTGCCTGTTCATTTCCTGGGTAAAACCGGGGGCGACATCCCCATGTGCACCCTCGCGAATATGACTCGTGCTGCCAGCAACCTGCTTGATGGAGAGTAATATGCAAACATTGGCGGATTATTACGGTAATACTTTAAAATTTGAGAAACTTTTCGCCTATTGCCCCGGATGCGGGCACGGGATCGTCACCAGGTTGGTGGCCGAAGCTATCGAGTCTCTGGGCATCAGAGAGATCACGACCGCGGTCGTCGGTATAGGTTGCGGCGGTTTTTCCCACCACTATCTTGATATCGATGCCATCGAAGCCATGCACGGCCGCTCGCCCGCGGTCGCCATCGGATTCAAAATGGGCATGCCGGACAATATCGTCTACACCTACCAGGGGGATGGTGATATGGCCGCCATCGGCCTGGCCGAGCTCCTTCATGCCGCTAACCGGGGAATACCGATTACCTGCATAATGCTCAACAATACCGTCTATGGCATGACCGGCGGGCAGATGTCACCCACGACCCTGGCCGGGCAGGTCACCTCAACCACGACCAAGGGCCGCGATACCAACTGGCAAGGACATCCTCTTCTTGTGCCTGAAATGATGAGGGCCATGGATGGCGTCGCCTACCTGGCCAGGGAGACCGTGGTCGATCACAAAAGCATCCTCAAGGCGGCCAAAAGCATCCGTAACGCTTTTGAATGCCAAGTCAAAAAACTTGGATTTTCCTTTGTCGAAGTCATTGTCCCGTGTCCCACGGGCTTGAAGATGACGGTCGCGGACGCCTATGCCTGGTGCGCCAGGGAAACCTTGAGCTATTTCAAACCCCAATGTTTCAAGAACAGTATGGAGCAAGGTCATGAAGTTTAAGTGCGCGTTTTCCGGATCCGGCGGACAGGGGGCGGCCTTGATGGCCAAATTGGCATGCCTGGCGGCCATCAAGGACTCCAAACAGGTGGTCATGACCCAAACTTACGGTATTGAACAGCGGGGCGGTGATTCCACGGGATATGTCATTATTTCCGACCAACCCATCGGCAACCCCATCGTGGAGTCGGATGCCGATGTCGCCGTGGCCATGAGTGACAGTACCTACCAAGCAACAGTTGATAGTGTGAAAGATGGCGGGAAACTGTTTGTCAACAGTTCCATGGTGGAAAAACAGACCCATCGACCCGCAATCGAGCAGATCCTTCTGCCGGTATCCGCGATGGCGCAGGAGTTGGGTGACGTGCGCTGCGCCAACATTATCATGCTTGGCGCCGTGGCCGGGTTGACAGGAATGCTCACCACCCCCTCCCTGATCGGCGCGATTGAAGACCATATGGGAAAAAAGAAAGCGGCTTTGCTGGACTTGAACATTTCCGCCCTGAAAAAAGGGCTCCAGGTTGTGGGCAAGGAGTAGGCGAATGAGTAAAAAAGACAAAATTCATCTCATAATCGATGGTCGCTGCAAGTCGTGCGGCCTTTGCGTGGCCGCCTGTCCCAAGCAAACCCTGGCCATCGGATCCGCGCTCAATCATCAGGGCTATGCTTATGTCACCCAAATAGCACCGGATAAGTGTGTCAAATGCAACATTTGCCGTGTGGTCTGCCCTGATGTCGCCATCTGTGTAATCGATCCACAACCCTGAAAAAACAAGGTATTATTCCATGTCAGATCTTACCTCTCTATTTCGACCTAAAAGTGTCGCTCTTATCGGAGCATCTTCCGATACGAAGAAGTATGGCTACTGGACGGCGAAAAGCCTCATCGACAACAAATTCGCGGGAGATTTGTATTTCATTTCCAGGTCGTCAGCCGATGAAATACTGGGACGCAAACCTTATGCATCCATCACGGATGTCCCTGGCCCGGTGGACTTGGCCATCATCGGGATTGCTCCCAAACATATCCTGCCGGTCATAGACGAATGTGCCAGGAAAGGTGTAAAGAGCGCCATCGTTGTCGCCGTCGGCTTCGGAGAAGTCGGCCCGGAAGGCAAAGCCCTGGAGCAGAAAATGATCGACACCGCGCATAAAGGCGGTATGCGTATCATGGGGCCGAATTGCATGGGCCTCTTCAGTTCCGCGGTCAGCCTCAATGCCAGCATCATAGACCTGGATAAAGGGCATATGGGGATGGTGCTGCAGAGCGGCAACTTCGGCATAGACATCAACTTCAATGCCAAAAGCCGAGGGCTTGGTTACAGTTGTTGGGCCACGATCGGCAACCAGATCGATTTGCGCTTTTCGGATTTTATCGAGTACCTCGGCCAGGACGATGAAACCCGCGTGATCCTGATGTACATGGAAGGATTGCGCGTTTCCTCGGTGGACGACGGCAGGTCCTTCTTGGAAAAGGCCCGTCTGACCTCGCTTAAAAAGCCTGTGGCCGCCATTAAGATCGGCCGCAGTGCGGCCGGAGCCAGGGCCGCCGTCTCACATACCGGTTCTCTGGCCGGCAGCGAAAAGGTTTTTGACGCGGCCCTGAATCAGGCCGGTGTGGTCCGGGTGGATAACCCGAACGAACTGTTGGACGTGGCGGAAGCTTTTTCCCGCTGCAAATTTCCCAAGGGTAATCGTGTGGCCATCCTCACGGATGGCGGCGGCCACGGAGTCATGGCGACCGATACCGCCGAACGCTTCGGGCTTAATGCCTTAGTCCTGTCGGAAGAAACTCAACAAAAGTTGCGCGGCATTTTGAAGCCGCACTGCCCGATAAAAAATCCGGTTGACCTGGCCGGGACGCCCGAAGGGGATATGTGGGTATTCGACCGTTGCACCGAAGTGCTTCTCGCCGACCCTGAAGTGGACGGTTTGGTCATCGTTGGTCTCTATGGCGGATATTGCTCTTTGTCTGAAGAATTCCGCCAACTGGAAATGGATGTCGCGAAAAGCCTGGTCGCCCGCGCCGCCCGATCCGACAAACCGGTGGTCATGCATTCCATTTATCAGCCGCAAAAACCCGAAAGCATCAAATATATTATGGAAAACGGATTTCCGGTTTACGGGTCCATAGACGCGGCCATACGGGCCATGGGGGCGCTGGTCGGCTTCAATGACAAGCAGAAAAGGATTCAGGAAGAACTCGCCGCCGCTTCTCCGCAACTACCCGCCGATCGCCTGGCCAAAGCCCGGTCCATATTCGAAAAGGTTCGCTCCCAGGGCCGGATAAACCTGGTGGAAACCGAAGCGCGCGAGGTGCTGCGCGCCTATGGCTTCAGCCTTCCGTCACACGGACTGGCCGGGAATGCTGACGAAGCCGCTCAATTATTCTCGGAAATCGGTCGCGGAAAGGCGGTCATGAAAATAGTTTCGCCCGAAATACTGCACAAGACCGATGCCGGCGGGGTCATTTTGAACGTCGATTCAGAGGCCAAGGCTCGGGAAGCCTATAACACTCTGATGGCCAATGCCAAACGATACAATGCCAAGGCGGAAATCCACGGCGTTATGGTCACCCCGATGCTCGCCGGCGGGGTCGAATGTATTATCGGCTCCAGCTTCGACACGACCTTTGGACCGACTATCATGTTTGGCCTCGGCGGTATATTCGTGGAAGTGCTCAAGGATGTCTCTTTCCGAGTCGCGCCGGTCAATGCGCCTGAAGCAGGCCGCATGATCCGGGAGATTAAAGGGTATCCTCTCCTTGAAGGCGTGCGCGGTCAAAAAGGCGTCAATGTGGCGGCCATTACCAACGCCGTCAGCCAGCTCTCGTATATGGTCACGGAACTCGAGGAGGTCGCCGAGGTTGATCTGAACCCGGTTTTTGCCACGGACCAGGGCATCGATATCGTTGATGCCAGAATTGTCCTTCATCCTGTCGTTTCCGATACGCCGGGCCTTAATGCCTGAAGCCTGTTTTCCCGTATGGGAGAAACCAGTGAGCTCAAGAACGAAATTTGACCTTGGCCTCCCATCTTTGTAAGTTTTCAAGAAAAACCGGGAACGATCATTTCTGTTCCCGGTACAGGAGAAAATCATGGAAATCATAATCGCCCCTAAAGCTCCAGCCGCCATCGGCCCTTACTCACATGCCATAAAAAGCGGCCATACCATATATATATCGGGTCAGGTCCCTTTCGATCCCGTAACTGGAAACCTGGTCGGCGCCACCATGACGGAACAAGCGACCCAAGCCATGAAAAATCTTGCTTCCGTCTTGGAAGCAGCCGGCCTGACCATGAGCAACCTCGTGAAAACCACCGTATATTTAGTGAATTGGAACGATTTTGCCAGCTTCAATGCAGTCTATTCTCAATTTCTGGGTAATCATAAACCTGCCCGGGCCTGCATGGAAGTGAGCAAAATAGCCAAAGACGCCTTGCTTGAGATCGAAGCAATAGCTGAAGTCTCCTGACACCCGGTCAGCCATTAAAATAGCTTGATGAAGAGGTTTACAATCATAGAGTTAAGCGAGTATTTATAGCATTAGAGGGATCAATAGATACCCTCAAAGGGATTGATTATGGGATTCAAAAGAACCATCCATGCGGTCGATACCCACGCCGGTGAACCTATGCGCGTCATTACAGGCGGAGTTCCCCATATTCCCGGCAACACGGTGTATGAGCAGATGCAAT
>JADFXS010000167.1 GCA_015233515.1 Deltaproteobacteria bacterium
CACGGCCCCAACCGCCGCTTTCATGATGGTCGGATCTTCAGACATGAGGATCAGACTCAGATCGCTCTTTTCCACGATCAATTTGGCCGCGGCAGTAAATTTTTCCGCGTTGCCGGAAACGCATTTCAAAGCCACCAGTTCCGGCCGAAGGTTTAACCCAACCCGTTCATACTGAAAAGCCATGTAGCGCTGACATTTATCGGCGATCTGGGCGGGAGGGGTGTCATCGGTGATTAAGGCCGCCAAACCCGTGGGGTTGAAAAAGGTTTTTTCGTGGCGGAAGAGGACCGTTTCGCCCCCCATTTTGACCGCCGTCTCGCCATAGCCCACGGTCAAAGGTCGGATGGGTGGGGCTGAGGCCGCGGCCAAGAGGGCCTTGGAGTCTTCCGAAACATAAGGGCAAGCGCCTAATTCCGCTTTGCCCGATGCCAGGTTCATGGCGAAAGCCAGGCAGGTCGGCGTGCCGCATTCGCCGCAATTAGTCTTGGGCAGCAATTTGAATATCTGAATGCCAGTGAGGGCCATCTCTTTCTCCTCTTCCGAGCTTATAATAAACAATACCTAAAGGTCATACAAAAAGTTTATCCGGTGAAGGTGATCGGAGTTTCACAAGGCATAATCCGCTTCCCGGGGTTCGTACTGCTTTTCGTTATGATCAGAAGGCTGCGTCTTGATTACCCGTAGCCGCATAGGCTCGCGGGGATAAAATTTTTTGGCCTTCGGCAATAGGCCGAAGGCCGGTTATAGTTCTATGATCAACCGATGATGGAATCCATGGTCAGGGCTGGATGTCCCTTTTCTTTCAGGAAGGCCATGATGGCTTCTTCACTGGTCCCGACCGTTTCATCGGCGATACGGTCGATCAGATCCGGGATGCCTATTTCCTGGCCGCGGCGGAGCAAACCGTCCCGTAGCTCTTCTTTCAAGCTTTTAGGCATCCAGACCAATCTGGACAAGCCGCCGTCGCCGGTTATGAACTTGCGCTGGATGATGTTGAACTTGCTGTGGCCGACAAAACCGGGGGATTGAGCCCCACCACCCATAACGCCGGCCAAGGTGGTGAATTTCATGCCGCTGGGGGTTTCACCGGTGTAATCCCGATGCACGGTCATAATTCCGTTACAAGTCGGCAGCATGGCGGCGATGCATTCGCAGCAACCGCAGGTCGTCATCGGAGCATTGACCAGGCTGTAAAAGCAAACACTGTTGACGGCCTGGCGCGAAGCCTTGAAGATGAAGTCGTTGCAGCCTTTGAAGATACCCAGTTTACTGTCCAAAACCTCACCTTTTTCGATAGGCTGATTCGGACCGTTGGGGTTGATCTCAAAGGAGGCTTTGCAGTCCATCCAGTTGTAGGCGCCGCAGAGACCGGTGCGTTCCGGGCTGACCACGCAGACATGGTTCGGCGCGAAACTCTGGCAGAGGGTACAGGAATAGTAGATGTTGATCTCCTCGTCGGTCATGTTTTCCACGCGCGAGTCGCGGGTTTTGTAAATTCCCCGGGCCTTCTTGGTGATCTCGTCCACTTTGTCTTTGTCGGTGTAAAGGGTCACTTGGACTTTGTCCAGGACCGCGCCGAAGTCCTGATGGAACTTGGCATGGAGAATAGTGCCGATATGCTTCAGGGAGAAGCCTTTTTGAACCGCGGCTTCACTGACTCGGATCCAGGCGATATCCCGCTGGCCGATATGCATAACGCCTTGGGCGTAGTTGATCAAATGGTGAATCTGACGTTCCAGAATGGGTTCGAAATCTTCCTGGAATTTGCGACCGGCGATCTGGACGGTGATCGCCAAAGGTAAACGGGAACCCTTTTTCACGTCCGTGATATCCTGTCCGATCAGTTCGACTTTACCGTCTTCAATGGCGTTCATATCCGCCATCTGGACCAACTCCACGGCTTGGGTCTTACCGCCGCCCAGTTCCAGATACAAGTCATCCTTACGGACGCGCTCACCTTCAAACGCCGGGCCGTAGGCAAGCGGAATGTCGATGGTGGAGACCGTGGTTTTCAGGCCGCGGACTTCCACTGAGCGGTTGACGATTTCCGTATGATGCACGTTGGCCACGACATGTTCATAAGTACAAACGCCGGTGGGCAGGATTTCCGGAATGTCCGTGTCGGCCAAGGTCGGGAAGCCCCAGTTGACGCAGCCGGCGGCATTGGCCGCCCATTCGGCGTTGACTTCACCGAAGGCGTTGACAAAGGCGAAGATACGGTCTTTGTTGTAGAGCAGCATCCGGCGATAATCACCGGGCTTGATACCGCCGAAAGCCATGGCGGCCCGATTGGCGAAGCCCAAAGCGAAGACGGCGGCGGAAATATCCGGGCCAAAGGGCACCAGGCGGGTATTCCAGCCGATTTGAACTCCGGCTTCCACCAACTGCTGGGAGAAAGTGGTTCCCGCCTGGTTGGCGCACATGAAAACATACAGGTTGCGCTTTTGGTAATCTTCGGCAATGGTCTTGGCGATCTCGGGTGAGGGCGCCGCGCCGACGATAGCGGCGAAACCAGGAGCGGTGCCGTCCACGAATTCGACGCCGCGTTTACGGAACACGGTGTCTTCCGCCGCGCCCAGCCAAATTTTGCCTTTTTCCAGGTCCACTTCTTCGGAGACCAGATAGAAATCCGGATCTTCCACATAGCGGATGGCTTCGACCACTTCCTCGGCCAGGATGGCGGCCATCCCCGCATCCAGCAAAGGTCCCAAGTAAGGCAGGTGATAGATATTTTTCACATGGGGCGGCAGAAGCTGCCGGATAATCTGTAACGGTTTTTGGGCATCGGCCAAGGTTTTGACCGGGATGCCCAACAGGGAATAAATGAGTGGCAGGTAATACGCCGTGTTGGGAAATTCCAACTTCTGCTCCGGACCGTATTTTTCCAGAGCATGTTTGTACTTGCCTTCCGCTTTTTGAACAATGTTATACGCGCCCTGAATGGCGGCAAACGCTACTAATTTCGACACTTATCGGTCCTCCTTACCTTCAGGGGAATCAAGCGGCGTCCAGCTTCTGCCGGTCAGCCATATCCATAAGGACACGTTCCCTGGCTTTATCGATACCCAGGGCTTTGCGCTTCTTGTCAATGTGGGCAATCATCTTGGCGGCCATTTCGTATGGATCCGTTACCAAGTCCCACTTACCGCCATAAATACCTTCGAGTTCCTCGAACAGGTACTTTTGAAGCCGCGGGGCGCCGGTTACCGGCAGAGTTCCGCCGAAGATGGTGTAAACACCGGAGGCCACAAAATACTGACCAATGGCGACCGCTTTTTCACTCATCCATTCCGGAGCGCATCCGGCCGCGGGCAGATCGGCTAAATCCTTGCCCAGACCACCGGCTTTGACCACTTCCGTGGCCGCGGTCAGAATGCGAGAGTTGTCGACGCAGGAACCCATATGCAGGACCGGCGGAATACCGACGGTTTCACAGACTTCCGCCAGGCCGGGACCACAATAGACTCTTGCGGCTTCCGGGGTCAAAAGACCGGCTTTACCGCAAGCCATGGCGCTGCAACCCGTAGTCAGAACTATGACGTCGTTTTTGAGCAGCTCTTTGATCAGAATCAAGTGAGCGGAATCATGGACACTACGGGCGCTGTTGCAGCCGACCACGCCGGCGATGCCACGGATGCGACCGTTGATGATATTGTCATTTAAAGGAACAAAACTGCCGCGGAAAGTCCCACCCAAGTGGTACTTGATAGCTTCGGTGGAAAAACCCACCACCATCATCTCGCGTTCCTTGGGAATCAGGATACTGGCATCCGCGCGGCGGTTCTGGAAGTTGTCACAAGCGGCTTTGACGATATCCTTGCCGATTTCCAGGGCGTGATGTTCGTCAAATTCAACGTGCATGGTGTTGGTCCCGCTGGCTATTTTGGCCCGGGGGTTGGTGGTTATCAATTTGGTATGAAAGCAGGAGGCCACGCGGGCCAAATTTTCCATGATACACTGGACGTCAACCACCATGGCGTCCAACGCTCCGGTGATGATGGCCAATTCCTGCTGCAGGTAGTTACCGGCAATGGGCATACCGTGACGGACCAGGATTTCATTGGCCGTGCAGCACATGCCGGCCAGGACGATGCCCTTGGCGCCTTTGCTCTTGGCGTAATCCAACATTTCCTGAGTCTGGACCGCCGCGACGAGCATTTCCGACAACAGAGGTTCATGGCCGTGGACGACGATGTTGACCTTGTCTTTTTCCAGGACTCCAAGGTTTATCTGGCCATGGGTCGGGTATGGAGTGCCGAACATGATGTCCTGTAAGTCGGTGGCGATCATCGATCCGGCCCAGCCGTCGGCCAAGGCGGCTCGAGTGCATTGCGCCACAATGTTCTTGTAATCCTGATCCACACCCATATGGGTTCGGTGCATGATTTCCACGATTTCCCGGTCGATGCCTCGGGGGATTTCGCCTAGTTTTTTCCACAGTTCGTAGCGGGGTTGGGGGGCACGTTTGGCATAAGTGATTTCGCCGTTTTGCTGTCCCCACTGGGCTAAGGCTTTTTCGCCGATTTCTTCCGCTATATCAAAAGTATCTCGTGCAAACTCCTGGTCGCCTTCCTTTACGGTGGTGGCTACGTCAAAATAGCCGGCGACTTCTAACAGTTTGACTTCATCCTTGATGGTGTAATCATGTGTTTCCTTCCGGGCCGCGGCCAGGAAGGTTTCGGCTACGCCGCGGCCATGGTCGGAATGGCTGGCTGAACCAGCGGCGACCATCCGGGCGAAGTTACGAGCGGCGATGGTTTCCGGCGTAGCTCCGCACAAGCCGACCCGGTTGTCTTCTTCCAAACCATCTTTAATTTTTTTGCTCATCGGTAGACGGCAGGGGCCCTGGGAGCAGTTCTTACAGCAAATACCTTCTACCCCGATGTTACAAGGCTTCATGGTTACAGCCCGGTCGAAAATGGTTTCAATACCATCCGCTTGGGCCTTTTTTAGCATTTTAATGGTAGCGCTATCGACGGAAACTTCCTCGGGCTTGGCGCCCTTGGATTTGACTTCCGCTTTTTCTTTGGCTTCTTCAGCTGCCATGAGAGGTTCCTCCTCAAGTTAAATGTTCCCGAAAGACAAACTTCCGGTCGGGAACAATTTTATCCCTTATACGAGATTGTGTCTATACGTTCTTATGTTCAAACGTCCGGCGGTGCACTCAGTCGAGAACAGCCAAAATTCTTTCAGGCACTTCATGCTCTTTTAGTGGCAGCTGAGCGGATTTTTTCATCGGCTTAGGCTGATTAAAGGCTAGTGCCGATCTCTCGACGGTTTTCCGGGTCATGACTCAATCTCCGGTCAGTACGTTAAATTAAGCCGGCGCTGGGTCCGGAGTGCCCTCCGGTGGTCAAAACAATAACAGCGCAGGCTTATTTGGGTTAAAGTTAATACTTTTTGATCCGCATGTGGACGCGATTCAGAGAAGCAAGGAGTTTTTCCGCCGTCACATATTCCGGCTTGATAACTTTGTCGGATTTTTTCATGGGGAGTGGACCAGCGTGGACCTCGGCGCGTTTGGCTTCCAGTTCTTCACGTTCCTTGGCCCTGGCCGCGCGAAGCGCCATGGTTTTTTCTTCTTCGGCAGCCTTGGATTTAGCCAGAGCTTCTGCTTCGGCTTTCTTTTTGGCTTCCGCTTCGGCGTGAGCCTTAGCCTCGGCTTCCGCTTTAGCTTTGGCCTCGGTCTCGGCTTTGGCCTTGGCCGCGGCTTTCGCTTTGGCTTCCGCCTCGGCTTTGGCCTTGGCTTCATCTATGGCCACTACCTTAGCCGGTTCGGGTTTTGGAGCTTCGACCGGTTTGGGCGCCGCCGCCGGCTTGGGGGCTGCGACCGGTTGAGGCGCCGCCGCCGGTTTGGCTTCCGCCGGCTTGGGTGGGGCCGCCGGCTTAGCGACCGGGGTCGCTGCTTTCTTTTCCCGCTTGGGCGGGCCGGTTATCTTCTTTTCCTTGACCGGCAACGCAGCCTGAGGCACGGATTGAACGGCTTGCAGCCCGGTGGAGGCTACCTGGCCGCCGTCAGCGAGAAGACCGATGTATTGTTTGATGATTTTAACCGCTTCCGGATGTCGGAGCACGACCAGATCGGAGCCGGCTAGAAGCAGGGACACCGCTTGGGCGACTTCCATCAAAATACCGCGGTCATCCTGATACCCTAACGTGGGCATGTCTTCGACCGATTGACTGGTTTCCTTGCATTTCCAGATTTCCTGGGCAATGATGTTTAAAATCGGCTGCTGTAAATTTTCATCCTGCTGAACCAGACCGGCCATGCGGATACGTTCCATGACCGAATAGCAGTATTCCATGCCATAGCCCAACCCGCCGGTAGTGGGGTCGATGA
>JADFXS010000168.1 GCA_015233515.1 Deltaproteobacteria bacterium
CATCTGGAATGACGATATAATTGTCATTCCGAACGAATGTGAGGAATCTTATCACCTCCGAAGGTGGTCAGGCCGCCGCTTAATTCCACAGAATTGGGATATCACCCTGGTTTTTTTACGAGAAAAATAATGGTGGCACGATGTTTTCAACTGCAAGGTTGAAGCGCAGAATGAACAGCCTCACCGCAGATGTGCGTTGCGGTAAAAGGGGGCTAGGCCGGGCTCTGCACCGACGGTAACATCTTGGTATAAAACCATAAAATAGAATTAGTCCGTTTTGCGTGTTTGCGTGAATAAAATTGCTTGACTTTTGATCAGAGCTATATTATGATCACGCTCCAATAACACAAATTAATGATTACTGAAGGGCAAACCACCTGAAAGGGTGGGACGCAAAACTTCCGACCTACGTTCTTCCCAACAAAGAATACGGTAGCGGGGCTGCTAAGTGAAATCATCGCTGAAGGGCAAACCATCCGAAAGGGTGGGACGCAAAACTTCCGACCTAAGTTCTCCCCTCTAGAGAATACGGTAGCGGGGCTGCCAAGTGACGTAAATACGGCGCCCGCTTTCCATTTTGGAAGCGGGTTTTTTTGTTGTATTTTCAGCCCCGAGCTGATCGGTCCCACACTTGTGTGGGGGGGCCTCTAGCAGCCAAACCGCTCCGTGATCTTCCTGGTCAATTCCTCTGCTTTATGTTGCTGCTGACGTGGACATTCGTTTACGCCCAGGAGCGAGAGTCGGTCAATCGGGCATCAACCAACTTAACAAAAAGATTCAGGCGGCGTCGACCGATGGGCAGCCGGCGATAATCCCGTGGCAAGGTTCTTCTATTAGGAATCCTTGAGCCATACCGGTCCCCTATTGTCTTCAATTGCGTCCAGCGACGGGTAACCTTCACTGGCGGAAGGGGAGGCTTTTGCCTTGGCCGGGTCGCTCTCCACCATCACGTTTAGCTAATTATTACCGGATGTTGGGATGTATTGCGCTTGTCGCGCGACCAAACTTAGATTTCGGGCTCGCGACCAGGAATGTCAACTAAGCCGGGAAATCCTGTTGTTTCGTGACCGGCTAGTTGGATTGTCCCGGAAGAACATCCGCAGTTGTGCAGTACCTGTACTATGCAGGTCCAAAGATTACCGGGCGGCTCAAGGCTCGCCGGACCCGGAAAAAAGCTTTAGAAATTAGCCCAGGCGGTCACATCCAAGGATGGTTGCGGCATGCCAGGGTGACCAAGGGCGATCACCAGACTATTATCGCCTCGTTTATGGTCCGCATCTAAGTTTCGCAAGGAAGAAGTGGCAGTGATGGTTCCCGACTGGGAATTATCCGGAAGGTGGTTGATTGACCATTGGTCTGAATAAACAGTTTCCCCGGCCCTGGTCGCGCAGAGAAGACCAACATCATCTATATGTTTAAATAAAGCGCATCTCCCAATTCCAGTTTTCTGCGGCATTGCTCCTCACACGCCATGTTCTGCAATACCGGAAGGCAACATCAAGAGGCCTCCTGGATATCGGGAAATCAACAATGAACATGCTGTTATCAGTTATAAAGGAAGAGTAATTATATGCATGTTATAAATGAACTGAGTGTTTTGGTCGTAGATGACTCCCGGTATGGTCGGGATCAGATTAAACGGGCCATTTCGGATTTGCCGTTCCAGAAGGTGTACGAGGCTGATGGGGGGTTCCAGGCCCTGACTATCATGCGACGGCGTCCAGTCCATTTGGTCTTCTCAGACTTCCGGATGCCCAAGATGCCAGGTTTGGTCTTTCTGAAAATTCTCAAGAACGATCCTGATATTAGTGACGTTCCATTTATCATGGTTATTGAAAAAGCCGACACCAGGAGCAACGAAGGCAACGACCAAAAAATGTCGCAGGAAGCCGGAGCAGACGGAATCCTAGTCAAACCCTTGAACCCCGCTGACACTTGCCGAATGGCAATTAGCGTCTTATCCAAGACCATCGATCGGGATAAGGAAAACATGTATGTGGCCATGGACGCGGCAGATGCCCACAGTAAAGCCGGCCAGATCGACGTGGCTATTCTGGAATACGAAAAGGCCATCCAATTTAAAGACAACATCCCGTCTCGGATAATGCTGGGGACGCACTACCTGGCCAAGAAGGAGCACAGGAAGGCAATGAGTCATTTCATGGGTGCGCTGAGACAGAATCCCAATTGTCTGGAGGCCTTATTAAACATGGGCCGGATGTTCAAGGAGCTGGGTGATCTTCCTAAGGCTATGAAAGTTCTTGAGGAGGGGCTTAAGAGAGCCGAAACTATCAGTAAATATCCACAATTACATGGATATACCAATTTCTATATTGGCCGGATTCAACTGGAATTAGATCATCTCAAACTTGCCTTGACGAGTTTTGCCAAGGCCTCCGAGGCCGAACCAACCAGCCAAGGAATGCAGATAGAGATCGGTAACGCGCTAACAGAAAAAGGCTTTCATGAAGAGGCTATTCCCTATTTCACAAAAGCTGTGGCCATTGACCCGTTTAAGCTTCATGTCTACAACCTGGTCGGGATTTCGCTGCGAAAAGTTGGACGCTATGAAGAGGCTGTCCGGCAATATAAAAAGGCCTTGGAATTAATGCCGGGAGACGAAAATATTTATTATAACATTGCCAGGGCATACTATGAAATGGGGGATTTGAAACAGGCTGAGGCGAGCGTTAGAGCGGCCCTGAATATCAATCCGAAATTTGAGGAGGCCTCTCTATTCCTCAAAGCCATTTGTAAACCGGGAAAAACTGCCGCAGGGCCGACCCTTGTTCATCGCAAAACCGACCAGCTCGACGAAGTAATTTCAAAATACGAGAAGACTGTTGAATCTAATGACAATATTGGGATCAGAATCCTTCTGGGGAAGCTTTGCACGGACAAACAAGATTTCAACAGATCAAAGAATCATTTCATCGCCGCGCTAAGGCTTGATTCTAGTTGCCTGGAGGCCTTCCTGGGCATGGGCCGGATGTTCAAGGAGATGGGTGAATATCGTCGAGCATTGAAAGCCCTTGAAGAAGGTCTTAAGCGCGCGGACCAGGCCATTGACCAACCAGAGTCGTCGGGATATGTCAGTTTCTATGTTGACCAAATTCAAAAAGAGGTAGTTCAGATTTCTGCCGTTGAGGAATATTCCCAAAGTTTCCGCACCCATTCCAGAGAACTGAATCACATCCACAAACATCGGCGGGCCCAAGACTCGGCTGTAGCCAGCCTTGAGCATTGACGATATGCGTCAACTATCAAATTACAATATTTAATAACATATTTTCCAGTTTGTTCACCGTCCTGTAACCGATCACTGGATCCGATTATGTCTTCAAATTACGTGGGAAAGGCTCAATGACGACTCAACAGCACACATCTGGGGAACCGGCCTTTCTGAATCCATTTTCAAGACCCGGTGACCGGAAACACATATTTCATTCAACGAGACTTGAGAGATGAGCAAATTTTCTGAAATGACCGCTTTGGTCGTAGATGATTCATTAACAGCGCGTAAATTTTCGGTAGACGCCTTGAAAAGCATAGGTTTTGGTGACATTCTTCAAGCCAATGACGGGAAAATAGCTCTCGACCTGGCCCAAGCCAATGATTTGGCAATTGTTTTATGTGATCATAATATGCCCGGACTTACTGGTGCCCAATTATTGGAGAGATTCAAGACTGATCCGGAATTACAATGGGTTCCGTTTATTGCGGTGAGCGCAGAAACTAGAGAGGACATAATTCGGCGAATAATAGCCAGTGGCGCAGACGGCTTTCTCCGGAAACCCTTTTCGCATAAAAAGATAAGGGACATGATTAATTCAGTTTTAGAGCAAAGAGACAATCCTGTCAATTCGGACTTAATGGCTGCGCATTACATGATTCAAGGAGGCCAGTACAGTGCGGCCTTATGCTTACTTTACAAAATCCACGGAATTGGTTCCAGGTTAGCCCCTTGGTGGTTTTACGTGGGAGAATGCCTGCGCGGCAAATCCGATTTTGACAATGCCATCAAAAGTTATGAAAGAGCGCTTCAACTCTTTCCCAATTACTACAAGGCCCTCATGGCCTTGGTGCGAATATATGAGACAAACAGAGAGAAGAATTTTGAATATGAAAGAGCATATTTTAAGTATTTGGAAAAATCTGTCGAAGTCAATCCGCATAATGTAAAAGGCCGGTTAAATTTATTCCATTTTTTGAATGACCGGGGAGACCGAGAAAAAGCCAGAAAGGTCTTGCTCGCCACCCTACCAATTGTTCGCGATGACAAAACTCCTAACGATCTCATTGCGGTGGCCAGGGCGTTGATCAAGTTTGAAAAGAAGGAGGAAGAAGAGGGTGAAGACACCTCGAATGGTCAAGAGCAAAAAAGAAAAAGGGAAAGTTTCAGTTTGATCACCAAGGCCAAATTACTCTTGGAGGATGGGGCTATCGTGCATGCCAAAGATACGCGCTATCTTAATCAAATGACAATGATTTATCACGAAATCGGAGAGACCAAGAAGGCGCTCAATTTTTGTGATCGGAACTTGGAGAAAGCGCCGGAAGACCCCAACCTGCTGTTCAATAAAGCGGCATTGCTGAAGGAGTTTGGGAAGTATGCCGAGGCGTGGAACGTGATCCAACTGGCATATGAGCTTGCACCCAACGATCAGAACATACGGGAAGCTTACGTTTTTTTGGAAGATAAAAAGAATAGATTAATAAATGGACCGGGGCCGATCCATCAAAAGTACACTTGATCCGATGAGTTGCTATTTGTTTAGGCTTGATCTGAGGCGTCATGGGTCTCTGAAGTCCTAGCCGGCTGTCTCAAGGTACCGGAAGCCAGAGACGACTTCCTGGGATTCTTTGTCGCCGGTCATAATATGGATTATGTACACCGAATTCTTGAGTCAATCCACCTGCTCTTTATTTCCGACGGATCTCCGGACTAATTCTGTCAGGGTGGGCCGGACTAAGCCCCTTAACTTAATGAAAATGACCAAGTAAAAATGGGCGGTGTTGTTTTTCTAAGATGTTGGATGAATGTGAACGTCGACGGTTGCGGTTGATCACAATCATGATGGCATGAAATCGAACCGGCCATAAGTGGCACTCACAAAAAATTGTGGTGGGTTAATCGTTGAAAACGGCAAGAAACGTCAGGAGCTTGAAGATTGCGGGTTACAGCGGTTTGATTTAGAGACACCGGCTCCAGACATCCCCGGCGGCAAGCAGCCCCGCGGTTATCAGGCGTCAAGAGACTTTTGCATTTTTTTCATCAGCTTTAAAGAGACATCTTTTACAGTCATTTTGCATATCTGGCGCAGTGTCTCAAAAACTCCATTGCCGTTAAGGGCGCTACACTCAAAGGCGGGGGCCTTCAGGTCGGCGTTCAGGTCTACGTCCATCACTTGGATGGGCAGAAGGGGAACGTCATCTTCCTCAAGGTCCCGCTTATTGTATTGCATGACCAGGGGAATTTGGGACAGGTCGATTTGTTTTTCCCACAGATTCTCTCTCAGGTTCTTCAAGCTCTCGACATTGTGGCCGCGTCTGACCTTGAGCGAATCGGCCACGAAAACCACGCCATCCACTCCCTGCAAGACTAATTTCCGGCTGGCGTTATATCTTACCTGGCCGGGGACGGTGTAAAGCTGGATTTTGATCGCCAGGCCTTGAAAAGTGCCCAGTTGGAGCGGCAAGAAGTCGAAATACAGAGTCCGGTCTCCCCGCGTGTTAATCTTGACCATGTTGCTCCTGAGATGCTCGGGCAGACAGTTGTAAATGTAGATCAAATTGCTGGTTTTACCTGATCTCCCAGGACCGTAGTAAACTATTTTGCAGTAAATTTCTTTGCTCTTAAGGTTGATCAGGGCCATGGTTATTCCAATCTAATAGTATCCACGTGACTAGGCAGGTGATTTGACAAGACCTGAGTGGTCAATAAATATCTCATACTTAGAATTGCACTTTTTCACTATATCATAAGGCATTTTCTGCAGCAATCGTTTTTTTTTGACTGGGTAAAAATGGGTGCGACGGTTTTTTGGGGAACACGCGGTTCATTTCGGGCCGAGAAGAATGATTTGCATGTATATTTCGGTCGTAATGTGATAAACAATAAAATACTATATTTTATTCAGCCACCCATAATCAAGCCGTGTAGAGCGCGGAAAGAAGAAGACGCAAGAATTCCCTAACGGGATGTAGAACACTCGTAAAACCTCTGCGCCTTGGCCTATTCTCAAGCATCTGCCGCAGCAATACTTTTACCAGTTGTTTTGGAGGCGTCTGTGAACGTGCTAACGATTAGTTACCAATTGGGCTCAG
>JADFXS010000169.1:0-4335 GCA_015233515.1 Deltaproteobacteria bacterium
CTCGCCGCCGAAGCGCATCCCGATCTCGGTCAATATCCGGAGGCTGGCTTCGTGAATTCGAGCGATTTTCTCCGGATTCAGTATTTCAAAGCCCACATTGCGTTTGCATTCCATCGGCAGGAACCTCTCTGGCGCTGTCGGTCGCCGTCCACCGTATTTACCGGGGGACGGCGCCGCTGGGTTATCAACGGAATTATTTGAAGTGATTGCCAAACTAGGAATTTAGGCCCGGATCGAGGAGGGCGGGATTTTGAAGCCGGAGGAATACGGACGTATTTTGAGGACTTCAAAATCAAGCCCGGCAAATAGTTGGGCCAAAAGAGCAGTTAAGCAATTACCTCAATTATTTAGCGACATATTCTCCAGTGTGGAGATAATTGAGCATCTGCTCCTGGGTCATGTGGCCGATTCCTATGTAATCCAGCGTATAGCCTTTCGCCATGAAATCGGTTTCAGCCATGACCGAGGCCAGGCTGATCAAAGAGTCGACCACCGGCGTGGAGATGCCGAATTTTTTGCCCAGTTCATGATAAACATGGCAGCCGACCGGGATATCCTCGGTGATGTACCGGTTTTGGATGGTGAAGGGGCCGGTGCCGTATTGAATGTAATCATGTTCTTCAAAGGGAATTTCATAGTTCGGTCCCATGTATTCCGGGCCGAGGATGTTTTCCCTGGAAAAGAACTGCCGTTTTTCGTACTCTTGGATGCCCACGCCCATGGCTTTGGCCAACGCGACCTGTTCCTCGTATAAAGCGTATTGAACTCTCGAAATGGAAGGACAGTAGGCGTGTGAATAAATGGAGAAATCCTTCTTTTCGTCGCCGTAAATGACGCCCCAGTTTTCCATGACGCCCACGCCGAGGATCGTGCCCGGGCAATGCAGGACCGGGTTGACATTGCTGAAACCGGTATCCATGACCGTCTGTCCGCCGACCACGCCGTCGCCGCTGTTGATGGCGTCAAAGGCGCCGATATATTTGGTTGAAGCCAGGAACTTTTCCTGATCCGTGGTCGGAAGGGAAGCGCCACGCAGGGTGATGGCCCGGTAATAAGCCCTGATGCGCGGCATGATCACGCCGCCCATGATGTCGACGCGACAGCCATAGGGAGCGCTGGACCAACCGCCGATCACAACCTTTTTCTTGCATCCGGCTTCCCGCATCATCTTTCTTAAAATCAGGGAGCCGTAATTATCCGGGATAATGTGAACGTACTGACCGTCTTCCAGAGCGGGAATCAGTTTTTCAAAAAACGGTTTATGGCCTATGGCCGGTGTGCAAATGATAATCAGGCCGGCGCCTTGCACGGCTTCAGCCACATCCATGGTCACGCGGTCAAAATGCGCCTGGCCGGATCGTTCGAAACCGTAAAGGTTCAACTGCTGCCCATAGAAAGTCAGGCCTTTTTCTTTCATTCCGAAAAGAGTTTTTTCACCAAAAGGCGGCAGATCGCAAATGCGGACTTTGGCGCCCGCCAGAGCACAGTCACCAGCCACGGCCTTGCCAACCGCGCCGGAGCCCAGGACCGCAATGGGTTTTTCTTTCAAATACTCGATTTCTTTCATAATTTTCCAGCTCCTTACCGGGAAAGTCCAAAAAGATTGGGAAATTTTTTTACGCCGAACAGTATGTTATCTGCCCAGTTTAGCGAGAAGCTTGGGCAGTTCGCCTTCGACCATCTTGTAAGTGTGTTCGTCACCCGGGAAACGATCCGCCCGAACATCTTCGATGTATTCCGAAAAAGCCTGCCGGATCTGGCCGCCGAGTTCGGCGTATCTTTTGACGAATTTAGGGGTGAACGCCTGAAATATTCCGAGCATGTCCGAACAGATGAGGAGTTGTCCGTCCGCATGGACACCCGCGCCGATACTGTAAACGGGAATGGACAACATATCCCGGATGATTCGGCAGACCTCCGGCGGAACAGCTTCCACCAGGAGAGAAAATGCTCCGGCGTCCTCAATAGCCTTGGCATCCCTGATCAAGGCCTCGGCCGTTTCGGTCGTCCGACCCTGAGCTTTGAAGCCGCCTAATTGCCCGGAACTCTGCGGAGTCAGGCCGATGTGGCCCATGACCAGCATACCGGCATCGGCTATGGCTTTAATCTGAGGAATGACCACGGTCCCGCCTTCAAGCTTGATCGCGTCCATGGCGGCTTCTTTGAGAAAGCGGCCGGCGTTTCGCACGGCTTCCGCCACATTGACTTGATAGGATAAAAACGGCATGTCGCCGATCACAAAGGTGTTGGGGGCCGCGCGGCGGACTGCTTCACAGTGGACGATGCACTGGTCCATGGTAACCGGTATTGTCCCGTTATACCCGTATACGCACATACCAAGGGAATCGCCGACCAACAGCATATCCATGCCTGCCTGTTCGGCTAGCTGCGCGGTGGGAAAATCATAGGCCGTCACCCACACAACTCTCTGGTTATTGTCCTTCATTTTTTTCAAATCAAATCGTGTCAATTTAGTCTTCATCAGCGACTCCCGATCGTTCGATAGCCTTCAAAGTCGGCCATCGGTTGGATTGATGACATATAACTACTAAAAAGCACCTTGTTCATAGTTCCTCGCCCCTGCCCTCAAGACGTCAAACGCCGTAAATTTCGCGGGGCGCCGATTTCTACCTTCAATCGAGGGTGAGATTACCTCGGATGGCGACGGAAAAATTGAATGGACCGGACTTCTTTTTGAATGAAAACGACCCGAAGTGGAGAGACTGTGGATTTTTAACAATGCAATAGGCTAAAAAAACAGATAATTTAGCTTTTTCGGCCTGAAGAAATTCTTTCTGTTTTTTTCCTCCGACCTTTCGGGGCGCTAATCGGCTAGCCGTAATTAGCGATCCTTGGGAGGGTCCGACCCCACGGAACGCCGGGTTATGGCGGCAAGAAACATGCGTTTGCGGTCATTTCGACCGAAGGGAGAAATCTCCATTATTTTCAAGAACGATTTTTTCGCCTTAGGGTTTAAACCCATAAAAGATACAGGATTCACAAAGGGTTAGTTTTGTGATTCAATCGACAGGTCTTTTTTTAGGAGGCCCCTATGAACAACCTATTCCGGCCAAAGGAATGTTTATGACCAGAAAGCAACAAATCAAATTATCGCTATCGGCCCTGATTATTATAGCCGTTGGAGCTTTGATATATCTATTCTTGTGGGGAAAGTTGTTCCCATATTCTCCGATATTTATTGGTTTCACAAAGTATGAATTATCAAGAACGGTAATTTATGTTCAAAATGGAGCTAAATTCAATGATTTTCAAAAAATCGATTCATTTCCGCCTTTAGTTGAAGAGTTTCATCAACTTAAATTTACGAAAAAACCAAAAATATTCATTTTCCGAGATACAGAGAGTTATTTGCAGCGTTCGATAACCAAGGCAAGATTTAATGCGTATCCTAACGGCAGCATAGTCATATCACCTTGGGCGATAACAGAGGCTGAGGAAGGCACGATTTCATTAGAAATCTATTTACGCCATGAATTATCCCATGCGCTCCTTGATGAAAACATGGGAATCTTGGCTGCATATATCTATTATCCACAATGGTTATTGGAAGGTATCGCCGTATATAGCACGAATCAAATGGGAACATCATGGTATCCCGACAAAAAAGAGACATATCGATATATAAAGGCAGGAAACTTCATTCCCCCTGACTTTTATAAAACGCGCAAAGAAGACGGGGTTGTGCTCAATGTGCCCTATCGAATAGCATTTATTTATTCCGAGTTCGGCTGTCTAGTCGATTACTTAATTATTACCTGGGGAAAAGAAAAATTTTTGATTTACGTGAAAACCCTGCTCCACAATAGTAATCACGACAAGGTGTTTCTAGATATCTATGGGATTGATTTTGATACATTTCTAGTGAATTTCAAAGACTTTGTTCAACATTCCATAAATAAGTAACCTAATCGACCGTCGCCGCCTATGGCATGGATAGTGGTGGGTCGCAACCCATGGATTAGTTAGTCGCTACGCGATAAAATGTTTATTATGCCGTCCTGATGTTCAGCTCCCCAAGGGAGAAACTCGGAGTGAAGGAATCGTTATGCATAAAATTAATAAAATAAAGAGCATTGGCAAGGTAGTGCTTTTTTTGGCCTTTATCTTCTGGACCGCTCCAATCCTTGCCCAGGACTCCGACCAGAAAAACGTCGAAGACCTCGATCAGCAAATCATCGAGCTTTTTCAGCAGGGCCGATTAAACGAAGCTATCCCCCTGGCTCGGGAAGCACTGGAGATCAGGACGAAAAGCTTGGGGCCCGAGCACCCGGAAACCGCGGCCAACATGGAAACGCTGGGTGAGCTCTTTGATTC
>JADFXS010000169.1:4354-4968 GCA_015233515.1 Deltaproteobacteria bacterium
CGGGAGATGATGCTCAAGCCGAGCCTTTTTATCGGCGCGCTCTGGTCATCTGGGAGAAAACCCTTGGCCCGGAGCATCCAGAAGTATCCAATAGCCTTAAAAGCCTGGGGTTGCTTTACCGGAAAATGGGTGATTATACTCGCGCCGAAACCCTGTATCAGCGCGCCTTGGCCATCGATGAAAAAACTTACGGATCGACCCATGCGGAAGTGGCCGCCGACCTTAACGACCTGGGATTGCTTCACCATAAAATGGGCGATTATGCCCAAGCCGAGCCCCTGTATCAGCGCGCCTTGGCCATCCGGGAAAAAGCTCTAGGCCTCGAACATCCGGAAACCGCCGGCACCCTCAACAATCTGGCCGAACTTTACGTGGCGACGGGTTCTTATGCCCAGGCCGAAACCCTGCATAAACGCGCCCTGTCCATCTATGAAAAAACCCTGGGGCCGGAACACCCCAGTACCGCCGCCAGCCTCAACAACCTGGCCGGGCTTTATGAATCCATGGGTGCTTATGACCGGGCCGAGCCTTTATATCCGCGGGACCTGGGCATTTGCGAAAAAACCCTGTGACCGCAACTTCCCAATACTGCACTCTGCCTCCATAACTTGGCC
>JADFXS010000169.1:5015-5510 GCA_015233515.1 Deltaproteobacteria bacterium
AAAACTTTAGGGCCCGAACATCCCGAAGTGGCCACAAGTCTGAACAATCTGGCCTTGATTTACAAATCCATGGGTTCTTACGACCAGGCCGAACCTTTGCACCGGCGGGCCCTGGCGATCCGGGAAAAGGTCCTGGGACCGGAACACCCCTTCACCGCCTCCAGCCTCAACAACCTAGCCGCGCTTTATATATCCATGGGTTCTTATGACGAAGCGGAACCATTGCTTAAGCGGGCCTTGACCATTGACGAAAAAATCCATGGACCGATGCATGAAGACGTGGCCACGGACCAGAACAATTTAGCCGAGCTTTATCGCGCCTTGGGCACTTTCGCCCAGGCCGAAGCCTTGAAGAACCAGGCCTTAGTTACCTGGGAAAAGCTGTTGGGATCGGAGCACCCCACCATCGCCACCAGCCTCAACAATTTGGCCACCCTCAAAGCGGCCCAAAATGATTTTGACCAAGCCTATGCCTTACAAAAACCCGCCCCGGCC
>JADFXS010000169.1:5546-6315 GCA_015233515.1 Deltaproteobacteria bacterium
CCGAGGAACAGCAACTTAATTTCCTGTCCACGACTCAATCCGCTTTGGAGAGCTTCCTCGGGTTGGTAACTTGGCGCCTGTCCGGTGATGTTTCCGCTCGCCAAGCCGCCCTGGACGTCTGGCTCAGGCGCAAGGGCATCCTGCTGGAAGCCCAACGTCGATTCCAGGAAGCGCTGTTATATGGCGACAATCCCGAGGCGATCAAGGTCTTTCAGGAGCTGGCCCGAATTCGCGCCGAGTTGTCACAGCTGATTTTTACCGGCCCGGAAAAGGAAAGCCCGGAGGTCTACACGAAAAAGATCGCCGACCTGGAAGAAACCAAGAATAGCTTGGAAGCCAAACTCAGCAGCCTGAGCCAGGCCTATGCCCAAAGCAAAAAAACCCAACGGGCGGACACTCAAAAGGTCGCCGCGGTTTTACCGCTCAAATCCGTTCTTCTGGAATTCGTCCGCATTCGTGAGCAGAATTTCCAGGCTAAAGGCGGAGAAAGCATGTGGCGGCCGGCTCATTACCTGGCCTTTATCCTGCCGGCCCGACAACCGGACAAACTGAATTTAGTCGATCTCGGTCCGGCCGAGGCCATTGACCAGGCCGTGACCGACCTGAAAAAAGCCATTGAAAAAACCGAAGACCCCACGGGCCGCCAAGTGACGCCCCCGGCGCAAAATCTCTACAACCTGGTCTTCTCCAAGCTTAAAACCGCGATAGGCGGCGCCAGGGATATCTTCATCTCTCCGGACGGCCAACTCAACCTCATCCCCTTTGAAAT
>JADFXS010000170.1:0-3734 GCA_015233515.1 Deltaproteobacteria bacterium
AATATGGAAAAAGAAGTAGTTTTTTCCCTGGTTCCCAAGCTCCAGCTTGGGAATCACTTTTGAGGGAAGCTGGAGCTTCCCGGCTTCTCCTAGCTCCCAAGCTGGAGCTTGGGAGCTAGGAGGATAGTAAACCTTCCTAGAAAACAACGGAGATTTCTCCCTACGGTCGAAATGACAATAAGCACGTGTTTCTTTACTTCATAACCCGCAGCGCCGCCAGGGGTCGGGCACTCTTGAGAAACAACATCTCCGGTTTGAACACTAGTTAGAATGAAGCCCATTCATTTGGCTCTATTTCCCTGGTTCCCAAGCTCCGGCTTTAGAGATTTCTCTTCGCGGCTTGTGCCGCTCATCGAAATGACATAAAACGACGGCTTTTTTGCTTCAAGACCCGTCGAGGCGCTGAGGGTCGGGTACGCGAAACTACGCCTGACTTTCTGCCGGGAGGCTGGTTATGGCGATCTGAAGCGGCTCCGAGGTGCTGTTACTCAGTAATTTCCGGCTCATTGGATACTGCGGGGTTGAAGGCTTCTCTTCGGCTTGGCTTATCCGGCCTTTGAGCTTAAACCGCGAGACTATTTCCTGGAGAGATGTCGCCTGGTCGGCAAGCTCTTCCGCCGCGAGCGCGGTTTCCTCGGCATTGATCGTGTTTTGTTGGGTAACCTGCTCAATTTCGGAAAGCGCTTGATTGATCTGAGTTATGCCCTGCGCTTGTTCATGAGATGCCGCGGTGATTTCGCCGACCAAAGCCGCGGCCTTTGTGGTCCGGTTTACAATATCGGATAATGATTCAGCGGCGTTACGAAGAGTGGCGGTCCCATTTTCAACTTTGGTCACCGTGCCATCGATTAGCAAGGCTGTTTGCTGGGCGGCTTTGGCGCAACGGCCGGCTAGATTGCGAACTTCCTTGGCCACGACCGCGAAACCGTGGCCGTGTTTGCCGGCTCGGGCGGCTTCCACGGCGGCATTTAAGGCTAAAATATTGGTTTGAAGGGAAATCCCTTCAATGGTCTTGAGGATTTGGGATACCTGTTTGTTAGAATGATCGATATCTTGCATGGCGAGTGTCATGAGGGCCATTTGTTTGTTGCCGTTATCCGCGGCCTACTTGGCCGCCAAAGCCAGTTGATTGGCTTGAGCGGAGTTTTCGGCGTTCGATTTGGTTTGAGAAGTCAGTTCCGTTATGGAACTGGTAATTTGTTTTAGGGAGGCCGATTGCTCTGACGCTCCGTCTGAGAGATTTTTTGAAGAGTCGGAGATTTGGCCCGCGCCGCAAGCTATCCCCGACACAGCTTCATTGATTTTATGCAAGATATCATTGAGGTTGTAGGCCATCATCTGTAAAGCCTTTCCCAGTCCGTCATTATCCGATGTGAGCCGAACTTCAAAAGACAAATCTCCGGAGGCGATATCAAAGGCTTGCTTGGCTTTATTCCTAAGACTTTCGGTCATGTCCTTCATCGCGGCATAAATGCCTATAGGGGAGTCTTTTTCCAATTTGACGGTCAGATCGCCTTCGGCGACTTTTCTAGCGATCCCGGCCATCTCATAGGGCTCACCGCCGACTTGTTTAATGATGATTCGAGCCACGGATAAGGAAATCACCATCCCGACGGCGATGGCGGCCATAATACCGAAAACAAGAAAATACTGAGTCCGATGGAATGTTTTCTCGGCAAATGTTTTGCGGATATCCATCAAATTTTTTTCCGTTTGGATAAAATCGTTAACCAACTGGCGAAATTTATCAAAAATCACTTTTCCTTCATTTTTTTCGCGGAAGGCGTTCAAATCAACAATAGTCTTGGAATTGGCTATCTGATGGCGCAGATCGATGAGAGGAAGAATGTCTTTTTCTTCCAATTCGCTAATAGTTTTATCGATTTCGTGCAAGAGAGACAATTGGCCGGGATCATCTTTCATCATGGTTTTAAGTAAAGCGAGTTCTTTGTAAAATTCCTTATGACCTCGGTGGTAAGGATATAAAAAAGGCTCTTTGCCGGAGAGTAAATAGCCTCTGACTCCTGTTTCCATATTAATTGCGGCTTCGTATGTTTTATCGGCTTGCAGAATAGTATTATACGTCCGCTCAACTGAATCGGCGGCTTCCTTGTCCTCTTCCGAATTATTGCCGGTCAGCTTGGCTTTTTGTTTTCGTTCTTCCAACAATTCGTTTTGACGATTGATAAATACGGTAATTTGACCGCGAAATTTATCTATATAAGTTTTACCCCGGCCTTCCGCGATAATAGCTCCAATATCGTTCATATCCTTGCCCTGGCCGATTTCCCGCCGGAGATCAATGGCCGGTTGCGCGCACTTTGTCTGCCAATCTTTGATAGCCTGGTCAATTTGTGTAAGTTTTTCGACAAATTTTGGGTTATCGGCCACGGCATTCTTCAGTGAGGCGATGCTGTGGTGAATGTTTTTTTCCGCTTCCAAGTAAGGGGATAGATATTCTTCTTTCCCGGCCAATAGGTAGCCTCTCTGGCTTGTTTCCATATCCAGGGCTTGACTTTTTATGTTTTCCGCTTGAGCAATCACTTGATAGGTCTGCTCCACCCACCAACTACTATCATAAATTGACCTGATCCCCATGATTCCTACATAACCTGCGGTCAAGAACAATATGAGTATCGACAAACTGGGCAAACTCGCTTGAGTTCGGAGCTTTAATTTACTGAATTTCATCGTGCACGTTCCTTTCGTCAATCATCGGCGTTAAAAGCGTTCTTTTTTTCCACCGAGCAAATTAATGCATATTTATTAAAGTTCCCCGCGGTCAACCGCGGGGAATGGGCCATAGGCATGTCTAAAAATATAATGAGCCGTATTGGAAATTAGAAAAGGTGATGCACGGTTATACCTCTATAAATTTTATGTACTTTTGTTGCTGGTTTTTCCGCATAACGATAATCGTGATTATCATAATTTATTAAGATTGATAGTTCATAATACTTGACATACTCCGATTCGTGTTTGAGTTCTTGTTGAAGGTCTCCATATTAACTTGTTAGTATGATGTATAAATTTCCTCGTATTTTGACTTGTTATCCACCGGGAACCACCTCCTGGAATACTCCCCGGACCAGGGAACCTCCCTATTATGGGTAGGTTATAACAAACGCATTTGTACAACAGGTTACGCGCCGGTGACGTTTAGCGGGACTGTTGTCAATTCGCGGATTCTCGGGTTGAAAGCACATAAGCGGATATTTATGGGAAAGATGTCCAAAATAAGGCGCCGTCGCCTGGGGCGTAATCAGCAGGCTAAAGATTAAAATACAATGGCCTGATTTTTTAAGTTCAAGAATTTCAATGGCTTTTATCTCGGAACCTATTAAGGTACCTGTGAATCCAGGACAAATTCTTCATTTTTCCTAGTGGAGTTCAGGCTGGAGGGGACGAATTAGCCGGGAACAGCAGAGGGCTTGGATCGGCGCCGTTAGTTTAATTTCTTGATTTTTTCCAAAAATATGCCAAAATTAAATAAAATTCAACCTTATGTATTCCTGAACATCAAGGCGATCTCGCCATATGAGCCGGTTGAAGAGTGATACGTGTAAAGCTTCAGAGGGGTGTCCTCGGCTCGAATTTTAACAGCCGTGAACGAAGTCTTTATCGGCAATGAGTCGCCGCTACTTGTAAAACCATCTGATATGACGGCGCCCAAGGGCATGTCGGCCGGGATTGGGAGCGCTCGACCCCCCTGGTCGTAAGGTTATAGAGCCAAG
>JADFXS010000170.1:3794-6286 GCA_015233515.1 Deltaproteobacteria bacterium
AATCTCTGTTGTTTTCAAGTAAGGTCTTTTGGAGTGGGAAATTTCATTTCGCGGCTTGCGCCGCTCATCGAAATCACATTTTTCGCTTCATGGGGAGGCAAGTTGCCCTGGCTCCCAGGCTCCAGCTTGGGAAGCGGGGAATTACATTTCAATTTTCAAAAGGCTAAAGGGTTACGGTGTGGTCTTACCGTTTTCCCTCATAACATGAGTGACCTTTACCAGGGAAAAAGTGGAACAGGCGCGAGCCGGTTACTAAGAGCCATGGATAATTTTTTGATATTGTCCGCGCAATCAACTGGATGACTAAAAACTCATGGAAAATATCGACTATAGTGAAAACACGGGAAACCCTATGATTCATATAAATGTTAAAAACACCGCAATCTTTCTCTGCTTGACAGCTATCGGCCTGGCCGGCAATTATTTTAAATATCAGCTTTTTTTTAGTATTGATTTTCTGTTCGGCAGTATCTTTGCCCTGCTGGTCATGCAAATGCTGGGAACCGGTCCCGGCGTCGTTTCCGCTTTTCTGGTTAGCACCATTACCTATGTTCTCTGGAATCACCCGTACGCCATCATCATCATGACCACCGAAGCCTTGATTGTGGCGCTGCTCACTACACGTAGACGTTTTAGCTTAGTCATGGCGGATGTCATCTACTGGTGCGTAATCGGCATTCCACTTGTTTTTCTGTTTTATTTCGAGGTGATGGACCTTGCTTTTACCACTGCCGCCATTACCATGTTAAAACAGGCGGTAAACGGCATCACCAACGCCTTGTTGGCCAGATTCATATTTATGACGCTTTCTTATCTCTTCAGCCAGGTCAAGTTTTCAATGCGCGAAGTGTTGTTTAATTGCCTTTTTATGTTTGTCCTGCTTCCGTCCTTGCTGTTTTTGTCAGTGGAAAGCAGAAAAGACCAAGAAGAGATAGATCGCAGATTGCGTGAATCCTTACTGCTAACCAGTCAAAGGACAACGGCCAACTTGGACGCCTGGTTGCATGATCATTTAAAGCGCATGAAATACTTGGCTTTCTTGGCTGGAACTAATTCAGTCTCTTACATGCAAACAGCTATTGAGCAAATGAAGGCCTCGGATGAAGACTTTCTCAGGATTGGTCTTTTAGATTCAAATGCAACCATAGTTGCGCATTCACCTTTAGTTGATGAATTAGGGCAGCGGAACCTCGGGAAAAATTTTGCCGATCGACCATATATCCCTGTTTTAAAATCCAATCTCAAACCCATACTGTCCGAAGTTGTCATGGGGCGGATTGGGATCCCCAAACCGTTTGTGACACTACTTGCGCCGGTGATTTCAAACGGAGCCTATGGCGGCTACATGAGCGGGATATTGAATTTATCGAAGGCCGAGGAAATTTTATCACTGAACGCGATGAGCCAAACGCTGCCGAAATTGAAATTTACCTTGATGGATAATAAAAACAAGATCATAATTACTAATAGAGAAGATTCAAAAATAATGGAAATTTTTACAAGAAAGAGTGGTGAATTAACGCAACTGGATAATAATGTATTTCAATGGTTACCGATAGTAAGCAAGAATATATCAATATCCGACAAATGGAAAAGCGCGGTATATGTCGCCGAATCCCCACTAGGAGATTTTTCGGAATGGAAACTGATTTTGGAAGCACCGATAGAACCGTTTCAAATAGCTGTCTACTCCGAATATTCTCAAAAATTACTCCAGCTTTTTATTGTTTTGCTGATTACGGCCATATTAGGAGACATTCTCAGCAAAAACATAATTAGATCGCTGGAAAAACTAAATACCATAACTTACGACTTGCCTAAGATTATCGCTTCCAGGCAAGAAATTAAATGGCATGAAAGTACGATTAAAGAAATCACGCAACTTATAGACCATTTTAAAATAATGTGGGCGACCTTGAAGGATAAATTTCAAGAGCTTCAAGATATGAATGAATCTCTTGAGAACAGAATTCAAGAGAGGACTGAAAATCTAAGAATAAGCGAGGAAAAATATAGAGTAATTTTTAATAATGAAATTTATGCCATTTGTATTTTTGATCTGAAAACATTAAAATTCCATGATGTCAATCAAGCATATGTCAATCTTTACGGCTATACCAAAGAAGAATTGTTGTCGGAAATGACCATTCATGACATCACGGCTGAACACGAAAATTCAGACAAAGCAACACAACTGGCTATAGATAAAGGAACCATCTTTATCCCACTCAGGTTTCATAGGAAAAAAGACGGAACCGTTTTCCCGGTTGAAATAGTTGGCGGACCATATAATTGGAACAATAGGAATGTTATGTTTGCCTTGGCTCATGACATATCCGACCGAAAATCGGCTGAGGATCGACTTCGTGAAGCATTGCAGGAGAAAGAAATTCTCTTGAGAGAGATTCACCATCGGGTCAAAAACAATTTGCAGGTAGTCATGAGCCTGTTGAACATGCAGTCGAGCAGCTCTTCCGATCCTCGGTTCAAAT